>NZ_DAOMQT010000020.1:0-75423 GCF_035445465.1 Agriterribacter sp. | reverse complement strand
AATTCTTTGTCTGATTGCAGTGTCTAACAAGGGTGACAGCTAACGATAGCGGCTTTGCGCAGGTGTGGAATTTGAAATCCCTCTGCCGAAATACCGTACTGCCAATTTAAAGTAAAAAATATTGTATTCAGATAATTTCTGTTTGAACATCGTCAGCCGATAACTGATGCCCGGATCTGCAATCAGCCTGGCAGGCTTCCGTCCAGCCACGCTTGCGCAAAACCGCTTGTTACAGGCTGCCTTCTCCATGTCCGATCAAGGATCATCTGTCGGGGGTGGCCGTGCATGCACCGTCGCTTAATAGAAGTATTGTCTCCTGCAAACGTTCGCTCCGATAGCGTTCTCCGTGCCCGATCAGGGATCGCCTGCCGGGGGCGGCCGTGCATGCACTGTCGCCTAATAGAAGCATTGTCTCCTGCAAACGTTCGCTTCGGTAACGTTCTCCATGCTCAATCAGGGATATCCTGTCTGGGGTGGCCGTGCATGCATTGTCGCTTAATAGTAGCATTGTCCTCTGCAAAACGTTCGCTCCGGTAACGACCTCCATGCTCAATCAGGGATATTCTGTCTGGGGTGGCCGTGCATGCACTGTCGCCTAATAGAAGCATTGTCTCCTGCAAAACGCTCGCTCCGGGAGCGTCAGGTTTGTCGCACCGCAACAGGTTTATAAATCATTTACGAATTTAGACTGTCGGTCATTGGTAGCCTGTAACGAACAGGGCTTTGTGCAGGTGGGGAAGTAGCATTCCGTCTGCCCGTAACCGCTGCTCAATTTATAAATTAAAGTTCATTGTTTATTCTGTTGCTTGGCGTTGGTCGTCACGCTGGAACTACTGCTGATACTTGCACACAGCTGAAGTAACAACGTCGTGCCGCACTTGCACAAAGCCCCCTGTTGTGCGTTCGTTTTTCGTCACCCTGCACGTTTTGCCTTTGCGAAATTTTTAATACCGCTTATTAGCAAAAGAAGTCCGCCAATAAATGAGGCAACTGCCGTTCCCCAAATAATCCAATCTTCGGTCATGTGCGGTCGGAACATTAGATGTCCGTGCATGCCCACAAGGTCTGTCATGAAACACATGAAAGTGATAAAGAAAAGGACAAATGCAGCAGTTAGTTTCATTCTTCGAATAAGTTGCTTTGATTAGTTCCTTCAATAATATCTGGCGGTATAACTTCAAAAACTTTTAGGGCTTCATAAGTAATGACTGGCTTCAAAGTGTTTGAATTTGTGGTATAAGTGATTTTCAAATCAACCTTTAAATAATCATTTGGTTGTATAATAATCCTTCGACTATGGTAATCGTCAAGCCACTCTTTGTGCAATATTTTCACTTCTATTTGCTTGCCTTGTCTTATTAGCTTCCAACTTGCTTTGTCCGAAAGTAAATCCAATGACTTAACCTTCAATGTTTCAATTCTCTGCTGCTCCACTGTTTGTCCGCCGAGTTCATAAAGTAGTTTAGCCATATTGACCGAACTATTCCTACCGATACGTGCATTTCCGGCTTTTGACTTGTACTCAAAATATTCGTCTTTCTTTAGCTTACGTCCTTCTATACCCAACTCGTTGATAGCATTCAACACGAAATAATTATTAATCTCTAGGACAAAAATGTTGTCTGCGGGCAGTTTTTTTATTTCTTGATTAATGTCTGATGTGACCTTCTGCAAACTGTCTACCGATTGCACTTCATTAGTTTCGGTCGCTTTAATTAGTCGCCGTTTTATGTAAACTAATAGGTGTCCAAAAAGTTTGCCCGGATTTAAGATGTCTTTTAGTACGTCATCAGGGATTGACTTCAATATCTGATTAACCTTTGACTTTATAGACGAATACTCAACATCAATTAATTCGTACTCAAGTTTTGCGCTGGGTAAAATGTTATAAAGGATTTGCTGGTCTATCGACAGCAGCTTTTCATACATTTTGCCGATTTGTCCAAATGCTTCAACTGGATTTTTCTGCCCAGAAAATATCAGGTCAAGTTCGAAATCAAAGTCTAAATTTTCATTTGTCATGAAAAACAGAAGTTTTGGTCTAATGTGGTTTGCACTCTCGCATTAAAATGACGCACAACGTTAAAGCATTGGCGATGTGGCGGTATTCTGTGTTTCTTCTGCCCGGCGCTTCTGTTGATTAAAGACACAAAAGCTCATTGTTTATTCTGTTGCTTGGCGTTGTTCGTCTGCCGAAACCAATGCTGATTAGCGAACAAAAAGTTGAGAATATATTCGTCGCGCCGCCATATTGCCAATGCACTGTTGGCGGTAGTTTTAATTTGTAGCTGCATCCACCTCATTGATTATCAATTCGGCCCTCTTTGCCAGAAAATCATTATAGTTATCCTTTTCATACAATTCTTTAGTCAAAGGAATAAGATTTGAATTTAGTATGTCGTTAAAGCTGTCTTGAGGTATTATTGAGAAAAAATAGTCTGAAGGGCTTTTCTTTGAAATCTTCTTATTACTGTCTGCTGGTAAAAAACAAAAATTAGTAAGACTAAATATTTTATTTGGCGGAAATCCTTGCTTTTTTAAGAATGCATTTGGAAAAATATGATGATACTGCTTTCGGTTGTATTTAGATAACGATTGGGCAATGTCAATTTTTGTGTTTTTTACTAAATCAAGAGGGCCCTTTTGAGCCATTAATAATAATAGTGCTCTTGTCAATGGATTTGCTTTTGAAAACTTGGTTTCAATTAACTCGCTTTTAGTGACACTATAACGAAATTTATTCACCTCGACTAAATCATCTTTTCTTATTTCTGAAATCCTTTCTATATCAGCATTCATTTTTTCAGTTGTTTGACCTGTTGAGTATCTATTTGAAAACGATGTTTTCCAAAACCATTTTCTCAGTTCTTTTAGCTGATTAGCAGTTGGCATACCGCCAATACCAAAAAACTTAACAAGTCCAACGATTTGTTGTTGCCAAGGAAGAAAATCTAAATGGGAACAGTTTAGGTCTGAACCTATATAATCAATTGCCTTGCGAAGTGCTTCGCAAAATCCTTCCCAGTTGTCTCTAACCTGTACTCCTGTTAGTTCTGTTATCGATTTTGTTGTGGTATTACTTTGTATGTAACCAGAAATTGCTTGAAGTAAAATGTTTTGAGTTAGGTCACCAAAGTTCTTTTCGTCAAGTTCAACTTGGAGTTCATTTATAGATTCCAATAAATGGAAGTCATCTGTCCAAGTCCAAGCTGTCATCAGGTCTAGAGTGGATAATTTAGTGCCGGTATTATTGATTCTTTCGAAGATATTTCCAACATCGGATTTTTCTCTATTCTTTATAGTAACAACTGGCAGTTCATAATTGATAAAGCGAGAGTAAAGCTCTTGCGCATCATTATGAAATTTTGGGTCTAAGGTTTTAAGCGACTCAATAAGCTTTGCTCCGTTCAAGAAATTTCGCAAATAAATTACATCGTTAGCTGCAATATCAACATCATTTTTTTGTTCAAATGTTTTAGTGGAGAAATTGTAATAAATTTCAAACAGATTCAAATTTGGATTGTAGTCGGCGGACTCCACATCTTGTTCAGTCTTGTCACTAAATGTGGCATATATTGACGAAATCCTTTGTTGCCCATCTAAAACATAATTGACAGGATACTCATCTGCATTGTCAGGAATCTTATACCCAGCTATATTTCTAGTATGTTTAAGTTTGTCTGATGTGCTCCAAAGTAAAACGCTGCCAATTGGGTAATTTCTCACAACGCTATCAAGTAGTTCGAGGATTTGATTTTGCTTCCAAACATAGGCTCTTTGAAATGCAGGAATTCGTATGTCTCCTGAATTTATTCTATTGATTATCTTGTCAATTTTCTCTGGAGTTGTCGAAAGTTCGGGTGCTCTCATTTTTATTTATGTTTCATTTAAGTAGAATGCTGAAAAATTACCGCCAACGCGTAAATTTATGCTATAAGACGCTATTGCCCTAAAAAAAATGGTGTTGTAAATGAATTCTTTAACGTTATACATGCTGTATTGTTATTAGTACAATCCGTTTTACCATTCTACCTCGTTTTTCTTCCATAAATCATCAAACGGACTAATAATATTTACTAATTGCTTTTTGCTTACATGTAAATAGCGCTCAGTAGTTCTTATATTAAAATGACCCAATAAATCTTTAATGTACCTGATATCGGTTCCTTTGTCTAACAGGTGTGTGGCAAAACTGTGCCGCAAACTGTGTATCCCTACCTCTTTTCTTATACCCGCATTGTGCTTGGCATTAGAAAATATCTGCTGTACCGTTCGGGTTGGATAAGCCTCTAAGGTTTGTTCCGACTCAAACAGGTATACCCTTGGACGGGGCTTGTATTCCTTAATGTATTGTCTTAAAATATCTAAAAGCAGGGGACTTAAATTTACATACCGGTCTTTTTTTCCCTTGGCGCTCCGTACTAAAATTTGCATCCGGCCGCTGTCAATATCCGAAATTTTAAGGTTTACGATTTCGCTTACCCTTAACCCGGAGCTGTATGCCGTAAACAACATGGCTTTATGCTTTTTGTTGGATAAGGCATTGAACAATCTCGTTAACTCCGTTTCATTCAATAACCTGGGAAGCAATAACGGTTTCTTCGGCCGTGGTACCTCCCAAAAAAACTTGTCTTTGCTTAATACTTGTTCAAAGTAAAACTTTAAGGCATTTAGCCTGCTATGGGCCGTGTTTTCACTAATGCCCTGCTTTTCCATAGCGTAAACCATATATCTTTTCAGGTCATCAGGTGTTAATTCACTTACAGGCTTATCTTTCAGTAAATACAATAGCTGCACAAATTCATTACGATAAGTGCGAATGGTAGATGCACTGTAAGCCTTTAGTTTTAAAAGTTGCACAAAATTATTTAATGCTTCCAGGTTTTCTTCACTCAGCCTCCAAACCGCCGAATGAGGCGGGGCACTGTTCACCGTTGGCTTTGCCTTCGCCGGAAAGGGCTCCTTCTTGCTTTCCTCTATATACTTCCGTATGGCATTAGTATCTACGGTGGCTTTGCCGCTTACCGATTGTTGAAACGCTTTATAATCCGCTTCCTGCAAAGGAATATACCAGCATTTATGGGTTCTGCTCCATGCAGCGCAGGGCAATGCTTTTAAAATGGCATTAATGGTAATGTTGAACGTAAAATGCAGTGCAATACATGCTTTGCCCCGGTGCGTAAGTGATGTTAGCCTGATGTTTTCCATAACCTGCTATTAATGCATACGCTTTCTCAGCCACAGCGTTCAGGGTGAGAAGGGTTGAAAAACTGATCTACAAGTTATAAAGTAACTCTGTTTAAAGCAAGATTATTTTGTAAAATCACCTATTTATTTAGTATTTGGCAACGGTGGGCTTTTAGGCTTCCGGTTGCACTACCTGTTTAAGAAATATTAAATAAAAATGCCGCAGCACTGGCCCGCACAAAGCAACGCTGCCAAACCTGTGCCGGTACGAAAGGGGGGCGCGAATATAATATTTCCGGCTTCAGTCCTTTATACAACGTACAGAAAGCCCTTCTTTTTCGGATGTAGTATTAAAAGGGTTAAATATGGCGGAGTTGAGCGATAAAATATAGGAATACAAAAATGAGCCTGCTTTGGTGGTATATGTCAGCCCTGGGGAGCCAGCTTTCCGCTCTTCACTGTTTTGTATACATTACCGTCTATATCTGTAACCTTACCTGTTTCTCCCGGATCATCATCAGGGTCTTCGGGCGCATTGTCTTTGCTGCACTACAGTAATACCAGGGTAAATGCGGTAACCGTAAGCATCATGGCTGAAAGTTTTTATAATGTGGCTCATTTGATTTAATTTTTTAAACAAACTGAAGTTGAAGCTGCTGTTACTGCTTTATAAATTTTTGGCTTACTATACCTGCATCTTTTTTTACTAATCTTAAAATATACAATCCTTTACTCAGCGCACTTATATCAACAGTAGCCTGCTTATTGGCTGAGGTCATTACGCTTCTCCCGGCCATATCAACTATTTCAATCCGCCTTATGTACCTGCTCTCTATACCGGTTAAAGTGATGATATTATTAGCAGGATTGGGAAATACGCTCAAACGCGTTGCAGCGCTTCCGCAGCTTATGTTTAATACTTTTGAATAGGTTGATTTACCGTCTATGTCTCTTTGCATTACCCTGTAATAGCGGTAGTTGCTTCGGGCATTATTTTCAGTATACTGGTATGTAACGGATGCATGGCTGTTTCCTGCTGCGGCAACGGTATCCCTGTTTACCCAGTTCACAGCATCGGAGCTTGCCTGAACAATAAAATCTTTGGTATTTATTTCTATGGCTGTCTTCCAGTTAAGACGCGGTGAACCTGCCACGCAATCGCTGCCCAGTTCTTCCCACCGCACGGGCAGGATCGTTTCGTTTAACTTATACAACTCCTCTCCAAGCCCATTGTCAAGGAAGCCCCGAAAATACAGGTTGCCATTTAGTGCAATAAGCACCCTGCCGCCTATGGAAACATTCGGAAAGGTACTTCCGGCTTCGGGATACAGGTCTGCAACCAATACAGTACCTGTTTCTGTTCCATCTGTTGCCCAGATTTCATATCCATAGTCAGCGGTGTTGGCAACAAAATAAACCCTGCCGGCGTGATCTGTAAAATTTGAAGAATTCGACCCCGATGATCCGGGATTGATATCTTTTACAAACACTGTACCGGCAGAAGTGCCATCGCTTTTCCAAAGTTCCGTATTGGCAGAAGCCCCCGGAAAGCCTGAAAAATATAGTGTATTGTTGATATTTGTGAGATGCTGCACACCTCCATCGGTACTGTTGATATCCATATCCCTTACCACCAGGGTTCCGGCTTCCGTGCCATCGCTTTTCCACAAAGCTCCACCGTCTTCTGTATCAATATCGGCAGCAAAATATACTTCGTTGTTCAATGCAGCAAGATAGGCCGGCTGAATACCATACATAAATCTTGTTGTATTGGTTGACACCATAACTGTTCCCGCTTCGGTTCCATCACTTTTCCATAAGGTAGTACTGGAAGGAAGACTCGGCCATTGGCCAATAAAAAATAAGGTACCATTTACATTCACAAGGTCTGTAGGCGTAATAAAGCCTGAACCAACAGTATTGTTGTAAGTGCCTGCCACTTTTACCGTACCGGCGGCAGTGCCATCGCTTTTCCATAGTCCGCGATTGGCTACAACGGGATTGCTATTTGAAATTGCAAAAAAAAGTACCCCGTCTACATCTGTTAATTGAAACGGATAAGTATTGTTGTTGGGTGTAAGATCAGTCACCATCACCGTTCCCGCCTCCGTTCCGTCGCTGCGCCATAGTTCGCCACCATTCACTCCATCATTCGCTGAAAAATACAGAACACCATTGCTCACAGCCAGCCATTCCGGGTCCGACCCTGTGCTTCCCGGCCTAATATCTTTTACCATCACCGTTCCGGCCTCGGTTCCGTCGGATTTCCATAATTCCCTGCCATGCACACCGTCAACAGCGCTGAAATAGATTGCATTGTTGTATAAGGTAAGGAATTTGGGTTCGCTTCCCACACCGCCGGGACGAATGTCTTTTACGACTGTGGCCGTAACCTGCGGTAAAGCAGTGAAGGCATGTGCAAGGGAAAAAAAGATAAAAATCCCACAACGTAAATTTTGTTGCATGATATATGATTTGTTCAACAAAATTTAAACAAAATTTAAAATGATGCAACCCCAAAAAGGGTGATAATGTACCCGTGCAGGTTAAATGTAATATGCAGTTGTGAATGGTGAATAGTCAATGGTGAGTAGTGAATAGTGAGTAGTGAATGGTGAATAAAATGCGCAATTCACCATTTCTTATCCACCGAACAATAGATAAAGATATTTTGCCCTTCTCATATAAGCTTTTCGTTGATGGCTTTACTAACGGCTTCCGTAGCTGAGCGTACCTGCAGCTTTTCGTAAATGTGTTTAATATGCGTGCGTACCGTTTCAAACGAAATATTAAGCCCCGCAGCGATCATTTTATAGCTGTTGCCCTTGCAAAGCCATTCGAGTATTTCTTTTTCGCGGCTGCTGAAATGATATTGTTCTTTCACAGCGGTTTTCTGCATAGCCTGAATAACCATTTTGGCAACAGAAGGGCTCAGGGTAGCCCCATCGGCCATCATTTCCTTAATGGAAGGGGCAAGTTTTTCTGAAATGCTTTTTTTCAGCAGGTATCCGGACGCGCCTGCGCATATGGCTTCCAGTATGTGCGTATTATCATCAAATACCGTAAGCATAATGATAGGAACTTTCCTGTTAAAAGATCTTATTTTCTTTACAGCTTCTATGCCGGATACGCCAGGCATATCAATATCCATCAAAATAATATCCGGCATATCTGCCGGAGCAGGATACACAAACTGATCAAAACTGCCGGTTACTACAAACTCTCCCGAAAGATCAAGTAACTGCTCAAGGCTTTGCCTGAGCGCCGCATTGTCATCATAAATATGGATTGTGATTGGCATACAAATAGCAAAGTTAATATCTAAAGCCTGGCAATGCCTCCCCCATACGGGGGATAGCAAAACATTTAGCCTGCGGGAAAGGTAAAATAAACAGCAGTGCCTTTTCCTGCGAACGGGTTTAATATGAGATTACCTTCCAGGGCTGTTGCCCGTGTTTTCATATTGGTTAAGCCATTACCTTTTTTTACCGATGCAGGGTTAAAGCCCGAACCATTATCAGCAATGGTAATTTGCACCATGCTATTAACTACTTCGCTCTTTACCTGCAGCAAAGTGCAGCCACTGTATTTTACCGCATTGTTGATGGCTTCTTTACACACCAGCAAAACATGTTTGCGTTTATTGGCATCGAGTGATACCCGCTCTAACCCTTTTGCCATACCTATTTCCATTTGTATATGCAATGGTTCGCACACTTCTGCTGCAAATTCATGTACACGTATCATTACACTTTCAAGATTGTCGTTGCCCGGGTTTACCGACCATACAATGTCACTCATGCTTTCCATTGTGCTGCTGGCGTATTGCCTGATCTTTTCCAACTGTTCGGAAACAACAGCCGGTTCTTCTTTTTTAGCAAGCGCTATACGGCTGCTGATGTCTATCACCGAGAGAGCCGATCCTACATCATCGTGCAGATCGCCTGCTATCTGGTTACGGAGCAATTGCTCGTTCAGCTTTCTTTTAATACGCACACGGTTAAGCAACAACCAGCCAATTGCCACTGAAGTAACAAAGAGCAGCCCAAAGAGGTATTGTAACAACCTGTTTTTCCTGTTGCCGGCCTCAGCTAACTGGTTTTGCGTTTTCAGCAGCGTAATCTCACTTTCCTTTTTCTCCAGTTCAAACTTTTCCTTCAGTTCATTGGTACGCTTTATCTGGTCAGAAAGATCAATGGAGTCTTTTAATACCGCTGCGCTGTGCAGCCATTGATATGCTTTTTGCCAGCTGTTGCTTTCACCATACATCTCCGAAAGTATTTTGGCAACATCGTATTGGTAGTTTAACATTTTTAATGTATCGCTGAGTTGATATGCCTCGCGCAGATATTGTTCTGCCTCTGTGAGCCGTTGCAGCTTCCATAAAACTTTCCCTATGTTCATACCTTCGTAAGCGATATCCGCCTTGTTATTCAGCTTTTTGAACATGAAATAAGCATTAGTGTAATGTTCCAGTGCTTTCCCGTATGTGTTGGTTTGATAATAAGTTTCTGCCAGGTGTTCCTGTACCATAGCCGACTGATAAAGCGATTCCGGCTGGCGCGATAAGATGGCATTGCATTGGTTTAAAATGAACAGGCTGCTGTCGGGTAGCTGCAGGTTCCTGTACAGGATACTCAAGCTGATGCCTGTGCTGATGTAGCGGAAATAGTCTTCTATGTGCAGGAAATCTGCAAGTGCGCGGTTAAGGTATACAGCGGCACGCTTATAATCCTTCGCTTCCCGGTATACCACACCCAGCTGACGTTGCACATTGGTATGAAAAATGGTATTGTTAGTGGCTATACAAAGCGAATCGGCCTGGGTTAAATATTGGATGGCATAGGCAATTTTGCTCTGCCTGGTATATACTTCTGAAATATTGATGCAGGTTCTGATCACGCCTGCCGTATCGCGGGCTTTACCAAATAACAACCAGGCGGTGTGCAGGCTGTTAACGGAAGAATCCAGGAAGCCTTTGTGCAGGTATATCCACCCCAGGGCATTGTGAATATTAGCTACAGAACGCATGCTGGTGGAAGCTGTTGATTTTGACAGCAGCGCACGGGCGAGAGAAAAAGCGGAATCGGAGTAGCGGGAAGATAAGGCAAACGCTGAGTCTGCCTGTGCGAACAGCAACGAGTCATTCTTTTCATTCAAACGGGATTGCGCATACCCGTTAATGAAAGACATAAAAAGTAAGGTGATGGTGAGCCGGGGCAGCATAGTTGAATATAAGCTATTTCATCCGGTTAACCAACACGGGCGTTTCATTTTGTTGATTTGCAGGCACGCATCCGTTCATTAATGAGATCAGCACAGGCGATGCTGATCTTAAACTGCTGCGGTGCACCTGGCAATTACAGCGGACAAATTACAGCGGACATTAACTTACTACTTACAAGCTACCAATGACAGAATGAATACTCCTGCTTTCACTTCTGTTTTTAGTTTGTAGTTTATAGTTTATGGTTGCATTTCGCTTCGGATTTCGAACTTTCTGCTTCGGATTTGCATTTTGCCTGTCATGGTGAGGCACGAACCATCCGTATTTATTTGGGTTTTCTTTTCGAATTTCGTCCCGCACGTGCGGGATCCGGCTTCGAATTTAGCATTTGAGATTTATTCACTTCCTGTCATTTGGTTCCTGTAGCTTCTTCTTTTCTGTAATGCGGCTGTTTTCTGAAAAATAATACTACAAATCCGGACAAAAGTAACATCTCCTAAAAAAACGGACTGCTAATTTTGGCATGCTATGGGAATCTGCATGTAAAATTTTAAAATTAATGTATGGGAAAGACAGGCGTTCATCATCCCGACAGGGATAGTTCTTTTGTTACCGGCGCTTATTCGGATGCCGTGTTAGCAGGCGGCTTTTTATTTGTTAGCGGGCAGGCATCGGTTGATTTCAAAACTTCAAAGTTCATATTAGGAACGATTGAAGAGGAAACGCGGCGTACCCTTGATAATATCAAAGCTATTGTTGAAGCTGCCGGCGCTACGATGGAAGATATAGTGAAATGTACCGTACACTTAAGCGATATCGGCGAATTTGATCGCTATAACAAAGTATATGCTACTTATTTTCCGGGCATTAAGCCGGCCAGAACCACTGTGCAGTCTGTTTTGGCTGAAGGCATAAAAGTGGAAATTGATTGTATTGCCCGATTATCCACCCAAGCTTAAATGAATGACGCGTATTAAAGACACCAATATAGGTATTGTAGGCGTAGGTTTAATGGGCAGCAGCATTGTGGCTTCTCTTCTGGTGGCCGGGCATACGGTTAAGGCCATCGCTCCGCTTGCAGGTGAGCTGGATCTGGCAGCTGTGCGCATTAAAGAGCAGCTCCTGCTTTGTGAAAAAGGAGCGTTCTTAACAGCACCGGTAGACTTCTATTTATCTTCCTTAACGATTTCGGAAGATTATAATGTGTTACATGATTGCAGCTTAGTGGTGGAATGCATCATTGAAGACATGGAGATTAAAGAAGCGGTTTTCAAAAAAATTATTGCCTCGGTTAGTAAGGATGCTGTTTTAGCGAGCAACACCTCTGCCATACCGATCACTATGCTGCAAACATTTATTCCCAATCCTGAACGGTTCATTGGTATTCACTGGGCGGAGCCCGCTTTCGCCACCAGGTTTCTTGAAATCATTTGTGGCGACAAAACATCCGACCAAACAGCCAATTGGGTATTTGAGCTGGCGCATCATTGGGGAAAAGAACCCACATTGCTCAGGAAGGACATCAGGGGATTTATTACCAACCGCCTGATGTATTCGGTATACAGGGAGGCTTTAACGCTGGTAGAGCACGGGCATGCAACGATTGAAGATGCCGACAAGGCATTCAGGTATGATATGGGTTCCTGGATAACGCTCATGGGCATTTTCAGGCGCATGGATTTTATAGGCCTGCAGGATTTTCCCGTAATATTCAATGCCTTATTTCCCGGTTTGAGCAATACCGGTGAAGTGCCTGCTGTTGTGCAGAAACTGATGGACAAGGATGCAAGGGGTACGCAGAATGGCATAGGCTTTTACAGCTACACAGAAGAAGCGTGCAGGAGCTGGGATAAGGCTTTTGAGGCTTTTAACCAGGATATATACCGGCTGGCAGCCTTATACCCGGCTGAAGCGATTAGTTCTGTATTGAAGTAGTGCTTATATTTAAAGCGGTAATGCGGTCGGTACCCGATGGAAGGATGGTAGGACCGCACGTTAAAACTCCCGGAGATTAAAGCGAATGGAAAAAAATAAATACACACAATCTGCCAGCCTGCTGGAAAGAGCAAAGAAAGTAATGGCCGGTGGCGTTTCTTCTGAATTCAGGAAATACAATCATCCCCACGCCATCTTTTATACGCATGGCGAAGGAAGCCGGGTATATGATGTTGACGGCAATGCCTACCTCGATTTTACGCTGAGCCAGGGACCGCTGATCCTGGGACATTCCCATCCGCATGTGCTGAGATCTGTAAATGAATATTCGCAACAGGGGCAATTGTTTGCAGGACAGCATATCAAAGAAATAGAGCTGGCCGAAACCATCAACCGTTTAATTCCTTCAGCGGAGCTCATGCGGTTTTGCTTAGATGGATCGGAAGCTGTTCAAACCGCGTTAAGAGTGGCGCGTGCTAAAACAGGCAGAAAAAAATTTTTACGTTTCGAAGGGCATTATCATGGCTGGCTCGACAATATGTGCTGGGGTATCTCAGCGCCTTCTGCAGCCGCTTTGGGCAGCAGGGAACAGCCGGAAGTATTTCCCTGGACAGAAGGTTTGCCGGAACGGGTGAGAGACGAATTTATTATAGCGCCATGGAATGACCTGGATACGCTGAAGAAAATTATAGTGGCGCACCATCACGAAATAGCCGCCATCATTACGGAACCGGTGATGTGCAATAACGGCTGCATCATGCCTGCCGAAGGCTTTTTACCGGGTCTTCGCGATTTATGTGATCAGTACAATATGGCATTAATTTTTGATGAAGTGATTACGGGCTTCCGGTTAGGGCTTGGCGGCGCACAGCAATATTTTAATATCAGTCCCGACCTTTCCATCTTTGCCAAAGCTATCGGCAGCGGATACCCGATAAGCGTGGTAGCGGGAAAGAAAGCATGGATGCGTTTGATTGAAGAAGCAAAAGTAATTCATGCGGGAACGATGAATGCGGGTAATCCTACGATTGCCGCGGCGCTTGCTACCATTGAAGTGCTGGAGAAGGAAAACCCTTATCCCCGCATGTTCCAATACGGGAAAAAATTAATGAAAGGCTTACATGAAGCGGCTGCCCGGTATGGTCATAGCCTGGTTATTCAGGGACCCGGCCCTATGTTTCATATCGCTTTTACAAACAAAACTGAAATAAAAGATTACCGGGATACACTGGACTTAGATCGTGATAAGCTGGGGAAATTCATTGCGGGCATGCACGACAGGGGTATAAGAATTATTGGAAGAGGCTTATGGTATATCAGCGCAGCACATACTGCTGAAGATATAGACCATGCTGTTAATACCGCGGCAGAAGTGTTAAGCGGCATATAACCGGAATGGGTTACATTACTTATGTTCAAATAAAAAAGCATGGCACTAAATGGCGTTAAGAAGGAACCTTTGCTGATCGCAGGAAATGGAAAACTGTCTTGTAGTATTGCGGTTTGTTTGTTACAATCAGGGTTTCCCGTAACATTATATACGGAGAACAAGTATGATGCTGAAGAAAATATCGCCAGGCACTTTGCCGCTTTAATCCGGTATACCGCGCAAACACCCGGTAAAAAACGATTGGAAATTACGGATGAGCTGTATAGCGGATTATCGTATCAACTGGCTGTTATTGTTACGGGTGAAGATGTACTCAGCAAAAAATCACTGATACGGGAACTGGAAAAAAAGCTATCTCCAGGTTCGGTTATTGCTGTTAATACGGAAAGTATTCCGCTGGGTGTTTTACAGGAAGGCGCCGGGCATCCGGAACGCATTATAGGCGTTAACTGGGCAGAACCGGCACATACCACTTATTTTATGGAGATCATTGCCAATGCAAAAAATGACAGACTGCTGGTTAAACAATTGGCCCATGAAGCAAAAACATACTGGGGTAAAGACCCTTACATTATTTCGGACGAGCTTGGTATTCGCGCTAAAATGATGGCTGCCATGACAAGGGAAGCATTTTACCTGGTAGAGAACGGTTATGCTTCCGTGGAAGATATAGACAGGGCGTGCAGAAATGACCCCGGCTATTATTTGCCCTTTGCCGGAAACTTCAGGTATATTGATCTGATGGGGGGCGCCGGCGCTTATGGACGGGTGATGAAAGACCTGAACCCTGAACTGTCTAAATCAGCTAAAATCCCTGCGTTTTTTATAAACGCTGCACAGCAATCCGATGGATCTGCTGAGAACAGTAAAGGGCTGTATGAATACCAGGAAGGCGATATGGAAAAATGGGAAGAAACATTCCGGGAATTCAGCTACCGGATAAAAACGATCATTGATAAATATCCTTTTAAATATTTGAAGGAGCATTCCTTTGAATAAAAGGCGATATGATATGTATACTTATCAGTTTGATGTATGAATAAGCGATTTATTATTGATGCGCATCTTGATCTTGCAATGAACGCGATGGAATGGAACCGTGATCTCACGCGTCCATTGGAAGAGATAAGGCTGAGAGAGATGAATTTGAAAGATAAAAATGACAGGGGACGAGGCACGGTATGCCTGCCGGAATTGAGAAAGGGAAACATTGGATTAGTAGTAGCCACCCAGTTATCGCGTGTAACGGCTTTTGGAAGCTCATTGCCGGGCTCAAGCTGGCATTCGCCACAGCAGGCATGGGCTATGACGCAGGCGCAGCTTGCCTGGTACAGGGAGATGGAAGCTTTGGGTGAAATGGTACAGATCATCAACCTGCAACAGTTAGATGCACACATTGAGTTGTGGAATAATGAAGCTGTGGCAGACGATAAAAAGCCCATTGGTTATATACTCAGCCTCGAAGGAGCAGATTCACTGGTAGACATCACTTACCTGCATAAAGCTTACGCTTATGGATTGAGAGCCGTTGGCGTATCACATTTTGGCCCGGGAAGATATGCGCCGGGAACAAAAATGGCCGGCCCGCTAACCAATTCAGGCGTTGAGCTTTTAAAAGAAATGAGCAGGCTGAACCTCATCCTCGATGTAACACATTTGACAGATGAAGGTTTTGACCAGGTAATGGAAATGTACCAGGGACCGGTGTGGTCAAGTCATCACAACGTAAGAGCGATAGCGCCAACCCAGCGGCAGTTGAGTGATGAACAGATAAAACGTTTAATAGAAAGAGATGCGGTAATTGGAGGCATGCTGGATTGCTGGGCGATGGACAGCCGTTTTATTGATACGGTATCCGACCCCTGGCAACTGAACATCCGTCTTGAAAACTTAGTGGATCACTGGGATCATATTTGCCAGATAGCAGGCAATAGTGAGCATGTGGCTTTTGGAACCGATTTGGATGGAAATTTCGGAACAGAGCAGTCGCCCTGGGATATGAATTCCATTGCTGATCTTCAAAAGTATGAAGCCATTCTTTCTGCCCGTGGGTACAAAACTGAAGACATTGACAATATATTTCATAAAAACTGGCTAAGGTTTTTACGGAAGGCGTGGAATTAATGTGGAGATGTGAAAATGTGGAAATGTGAGAATGTGGAAGTGTGGAAATGCGAACATGAATTTTAAAATTGAGCAATTTGAAAATTTGAAAATGTGGAAACGCAACGCCCGGCTTTATTCTAAAGTTGATGTGGAAGATACAAAGGTTAGACATATTCTATAGCACCGTCCTTCTCTGCAGGAGAAGGATAAGAGGATGAGGCTTAACGATATAAGAACTAAAATTTATAAGACCAACTTCATATGAATCCTTTTTCCGCCGGCGCCGCCCAAACAGATATTACGCCACCGTTGGGAACCATCATCAATGGTGAGTTTGTTGCTTTTTATGCGCATACCATTCACGATCCATTGTATTCAAAAGCATTGGTCTTGCATGATGGTGTAATTACTATTGCTATAGTGATAGTAGATATCTGCGCCATGGATAAAGATTTTATAGACGAAGTGAAAAAAAAGATACATGAAGAGACAGGCATAAAACCAGATCATATTTTAATAGCAGCTACGCATACCCATTATGCTGGTTCCATAGTTGATTTACTGGGCGGCCCCTGCGATTTAGCATACCGGAAAAGCCTGGACGCCAAAATTGTTCAATCTGTAAAAGACGCTTTGGCAAAACTACAGCCAGCCAAACTGGGTTATGCATCTGTTAATGTTCCCGAGCATATAGTATGCAGGCGCTATTACATGAAGCCAGGCTACAAAGCGTTGAACCCCGTAACCGGCGAACCCGACATTATAAAAACAAATCCTGCAGGTGGCGAAGCTTATATTGACAAACGGGCATCAGAGGTGGATCCTGAATTAGGTGCTGTTGCTATTCAATCACTTGATGGAAAGTGGATTAGTGTGTTGGCGAATTATTCCATGCATTATGTGGGCGATTGTGCTAACGGTACAGTAACTGCGGACTACTTCGGGGTATTTGCAAGACATATTACAGCAAACCTGCGGGCTGGTAAAGATTTTGTAGCGATGCTCAGCAATGGTACCAGTGGGGAGGCAAACATCTGGGATTTTTTGCAGCCGGATCGCTACCCAAAAGAAGACCATCAAAAGAAGGAAGTAATAGGAAAAGATCTTGCTGCGAAATTGAACGAAGCACTGGAAAATATCCGGTGGGAACATGATCTTTCACTGAATGCTTCTTTTAGATATGTGACTTTAGGTGTTCGCAAGCCATCTGCGGCAGAAGTGGAAGCTGCAAAAGAGATCGTATCTCGAACAGACTACCGGCTGATCACTCCCGACCAGGAAGCGATGGTTAAAATATATGCACGGGAGCAGGTGCTGCTAAATGAATATCCCGATACAATTGAATTTCCTGTACAGGCATTAAAGATCGGCGATATCACTATTGGTGCGTTGGGAGGAGAATTCTTCGCGGAAACGGGGATGGCCTTAAAAGATAAGATCAGCACCGGTAAATATTTCACTATTACTATGGCCAATGGCTATATCGGTTATATACCCCCTGCGCATGAAATAGAAAAGGGCGGCTATGAAACATGGAGGTGCAGGAGCAGTCACATTAAACCTGATGGGGAGGCAATAGTTAGAAATGCGTTGTTTGAAATGGCTCGATAAAATAAGTATTTCTTTTTAGTTAAATGCACTTTGTGGTTTTGTTAAATGTTGTTCGGAAATGTTGAAATAGTTGAGGTGTCCGCAGCTATGTTAAATAAGATTGCAGAATGAAAAAGATTGTCATTTCATCACAAAAGTATATAACACAGATAGGTTTAGGGTGTGTTACATTTGGTCGGGAGATTGATGCTTTAACGTCGTTTGATATTATGAGTTATGCACTTGAGAAGGGCATAACGCTGTTTGATACTGCAGCAGCATATAGCGGAGGCATATCAGAAAAAATTATTGGCGAATGGCTTGTATCAAAAGGTGATGATGCAGGACATATAGTGATAGCAACAAAAATATTACCTCCATTTGATAAAAATAGCCTTTCTGTATCGGTGGATCAAAGCATCGGGCGACTTAAGCGAAAATATATCGACATTCTATTTCTTCATTCCTGGCACGCTTCATTAGAAGATTTGTGTGTGTTAGAGGAATTAAATGCATTATTGACTTCAGGCAGGGTGCGGGCATTGGGTGCAAGTAACTTTAACTCAACTCAATTAAACGCGATACTGGAAAAACAGATAAATAATAAACTCATTCCTATTGCATTCCTTCAGAATAATCAAAATATTGCAGTAAGTGATATTGATGATCCTTTAAGGCAAATTTGCAAACAGCATAGTATCCGGATTATTACTTATAGCCCATTGGGAGCAGGGTTTCTTACTGGTAAATATAAGAGCGTTGTTCAGCCAGATGTACGTTTTGAGCTAATACCGGAACACAAGAATATCTATTTTAATGAATATGCATGGCAACGATTCGAAAAATTGCTGGAAGTTTCCGGGAATAACGGACGCCCTGTTGCTGAATTAGCTTTAGCATGGGCACTCAATCAAACGCAGGTAAAGTCTGTGTTGATTGGTTGTCGCTCAATACAGCATATAGATCAGGCTCTTACGGCTTTGAATTGCGATATTAAAGCGTTGCTTATTGCATTGGAAGACAAAATGTAGGACGTGTTGTAATGTTTTTTAAATACAGTCGGTGCTATACATTCTCAAATAACGAAGTATTGTCATAATATAACCTTAAAAGGACCAACCCTGAAAATATTTATTTTAATTAAATCCCTGAAATTTTATAATGGTCGTTAACTCCCGGGTTTAAGGTTTTTTTTCGTTCAAATTCCATGAAACGCTTTCAGATTTTATACGCTACCGGCAATTTTGCTGTACTGGAGAACCTGTAAATGTTTTTTGAAAAATAGTATTATTAATATAAATAAAAGTAGCAGATTTTAAGTGTTACTAAAATTAGATTTGGAAAATGAAATTATTGTTAACGATTCTGTTTGCACTATACCTTAAAATTTTATTTAAGACAATACTTTTTAATAGAACTACCAAAATCTGCGATTATGATTCGACAACTCTGTAAAAATGTACGAACTTTTTATTTGTGCAGCAACATGGCATGCAAGATGCTGCCTGTTATGCTCCTTCTTCTCATTTTTAACCTGGCCCCAGCACACGGGCAAACTGCTACCGTTACCGGAAAGGTGACGAATGAAAATGGGGAGCCATTAGTTGGCGCCAGTGTAAAAGTAAAAGGGTCCGGAAGTGGCACCAGCACAAACGGAGAGGGTGTATTTACTATCAATGTTGCTAATCTTAATATAACACTTATTGTCAGTTCGGTTGGCTTTCAGGAAAAGGAGGTCCTCCTAAACGGAAATGCAACGGTTAACGTAACATTGTCTGGCAGTACCGATGCATTATCTGAGGTGGTAGTTGTTGGATTTGGTTCGCAGCAACGAAGAAGTGAAATAACTACTGCGGTTTCCAAACTGGATAACAAGGTGCTGGAGAATGTTCCATACTCTAATGCAGCAGCGGCATTGCAGGGAACATTGGCGGGGGTGAGGGTGCAAACCAATTCAGGCCAACCGGGTGCTGCTCCTAATATTATTATCCGTGGCGGAACATCTATAAACAATCCCAACAGTTCTCCGCCTATTTATATTATTGATGGTGTGTTAAGAGGTAATATGAATGATATAAGCGCGCATGATATTAAATCTATACAGGTTTTAAAAGATGCGGCTGCTACTGCGATATATGGTGCACAGGGATCGAACGGTGTTGTGATTGTGGAAACAAAATCGGGGCAGTCGGGAAAAACGCAGGTAACTTATAAATTTGATATGGTAAGATCAGAAGTGGCTAAGACTTACGATATATTGACAGGAAAGGATGAAGCATATTTTTCAAGATTAGGCATTTTGGCAACAGGAGAAATAAACTCCTCTTTTCTTGCCCAGTTGGATGGAAGCGTATATTTAGGCGGAGCGGGCAACGACCTTACTAACAATACCTCAAATTCCCTTCAATATTTGACGCCGGAAAATCAGCACAAATTAAATGAAGGTTGGCAGAGCATTCAGGATCCGGCAGATCCATCCAGAACATTGATTTTTAATAGTGTTGACTGGCAAAGTATGCTTTTCAGGAAAACATTGTCTCAAAGCCATACCATTTCAGTTTCCGGAGGGACTCAAAAGGCAAGGTTCTATTTAGGCTTAGGATACCTTGATAGCAAAGGGATTGCCATCCAGACAGATTATAAGCGATTTACGATGAATCTTAATGGAGAGCTCAATGTCAATGATAAAATAAAGCTCTTCTCAAGAGTAATGTATTCTAATACCGGGAATACCCAGGTTCCAACTGTAGATGTATTCAAATCATCTTTGATAGCACCAACGACGAATAAACTTTATTTTGAAGATGGTACAACCTTAGCTCCCGGGCGCGCCTTCGGTTACGCTAATCCCTTCTACCGGATGTCGGTATATAATCCCAGAAATCTTGCAAATGACCTTACTCTTATTGTAGGAGGCCAGGCCGAAATAATTGAGGGATTAACTTTCAGTCCCCAGGTTTCCATGCAATACAGGGGGGGGTATTCAAGAAACTTTTTGCAAAGCTACTTCGATGGACCTTCTACACTCGTTACATCACGCACTGCTTCCGGCTCTTATTCCGAGAATGTAAGACCTCAGGTGAATGCTGTATTAAATTATGCCAAAGTATTTAATAACGATCATGATTTTGAAATCAAAGCAGGGCTGTCTTATTTGTGGGCAAATAATATTTCATTATCTGCTACCGGTAATAATGCGGCAACGGATATCATCCCAACTCTAAACGCTTCGGCCACACCAACTGCAGTTTCCAGCTCGGAGACGCAACATGCATTGGTAGGTTATTTTTCAAGAGCTACCTACAATTATCAGGGTAAATATCTTTTTAGTGCCAGCTTAAGATATGATGGTGCTTCTAACTTAGGCATTGATAATAAATGGGGACTGTTTCCCGGCGTATCAGCAGGATGGAACATTGACAGGGAAAAGTTTTGGAACTTTCTGCCTGAAGGGTTAGTTAAAATGAAACTGAGGGCCAGCTATGGAGTTACCGGTAACATTAGCGGGCTGGGTTTATACCAGGCCCAGGGTGAATACAACGCCTCCTCCAGGTACTATGGATCTTCAGGTATCATGATTTCAACTTTACCCAATCAAAATTTAAGATGGGAGCAATCAAAGACATTTGATTTGGGTGTGGATATGGGATTGTTTAACAATCGGGTGAGTATCATTTTTGATTATTACAGAAGAGTTACCGATAACCTGTTAACATCATTAACGCTGCCTCCTTCAACAGGATTTCCCAGTATTTTAACGAATTATGGATCGTTGGAAAATAAAGGATACGAAGTAGAACTTTCCGCAAGGGTTTTATCTCCTTCATCGTCTGTTCAGTGGAATATTGCATTGAATGCCGCTAAAGTGAATAGCAAGATTTTGCAGCTTCCGGAGAATGGGATTGAGAATAACAGGGTAGGCGGGGTATATGTATATGATCCTAACAGAGGAGACTATGCATGGTTAGGCGGATTGCAGGAAGGTCAGCGCATAGGGGATCAGTATGCTTACCAGCAGGTCAGTGTTTATTCTACAGATGCGGATGCTGCAAAGGGACCCATTGATATGCTGTTGCCAAGTGCAAGTAAAATGAAATATGGTGGTGACGTAAACTGGCAGGATGTTGACAAAAACGATACGATAGACACAAGGGATCGTGTATACATGGGGAATTCAATACCAAGAGCTACAGGTGGTTTTACCAGCACGCTGAGTTACAAAAGCCTGAGTTTTACGGTAAGAATGGATTATACATTAGGCGCTACAATTTACAATGAAACCGCTGCCCGCCTGGAGGGAAATTTCTCTGGTGCCAATGCCATCAGCGCAAATATGCTGAGATCATGGCAGAAAGAGGGCGATGTTACCGATATTCCCCGTTATTATTGGGCGGATCAGAATGCGCAATGGAATGTATGGAATAATAGGGGGAGCTCAAGGTTTTATCAAAGTACAGACTTTTTATGTTTGCGGGAAGTTACACTATCATATAGCTTGCCAACATCGCTTTTGAAACGTGTAGGGGTAGCAGATATAAGATTAAATCTTACAGGAAGTAATCTGATTTATTTTACTAATTATGAAGGGTTGAGCCCGGAGCAAACCACAACGGAAACTGCCTATCCCAATCCCAGAGCATTCATTTTTGGAGCTTCTGTTACTTTCTAATTTTAAAACGATTAAGAAATGAAAAATTATATAATAATAACAGTTCTGATTTCTGTATTAGGTGCAGGCTGTACAAAAACTTTGGAACTTGAACCGATCAGTACAATTTCAACAGCCTCCTTCTGGAAAACTGAAGATGATGCTAATGGAGCATTGAGAGGAATGTATATCCGGCTGAGAAGTGTTACCGCCGCTAATCTCTATTTGTGGGGAGAGGCACGGAGCCAGAATTTAAAACAATCCGTAGGAAATGATTTTACTAATTTAAGAACTTTTAACAACAC
Source organism: Agriterribacter sp. (assembly GCF_035445465.1). Classification (NCBI taxonomy): domain Bacteria; kingdom Pseudomonadati; phylum Bacteroidota; class Chitinophagia; order Chitinophagales; family Chitinophagaceae; genus Agriterribacter; species Agriterribacter sp. The sequence continues at coordinate 53,035 of NZ_DAOMQT010000020.1, read as the reverse complement.
GCTTGATCCTACAGCAGCAGGTCCTGATTGGAGCAGTGTATACAGGGTTATTAATGATGTAAATTTAATTTTGAAGTATTTACCAAACATTTCTTTCAAAACAGAAGCAGCAAGAAACAGGGCATTGGCTGAAGCTTACACTATGCGCGCCTATTGTTATTTCATTATGGCGAAAACCTGGGGTGATATACCATTGGTTACAGATCCCACAGAAGGATATGATCCGTCTGTAATATACAAAGAAAGAACTTCGGCCTCTGCCATTTTTACCCAGATAAAAGCTGACATTACTCAGGGCCTCTCTCTTTTTCCGGATAATAGTTTTTTGCCGGGCAGGAACAGGTGGTCTAAACCTGCTCTTAATGTATTGAAAGGGGATGTGTATCTGTGGACAGCTAAAAAGATGAACGGGGGTAATGAAGATTTTACCACGGCTCTTACTGCACTGAGTGATGTAGAAACTGCTGACGTACAATTGCTGGATAACTTTGAACGAATATTTGATTACGACAATAAGGGTAACAAAGAGATTTTGATGGCTAATAATTTTCAGCAGTTTGAGTCGGGAGCTACTTTCATGGCAAATATGTATCTTGATGCTTTCCCGCCTAACAGCGATCCTGATGCTGTGGCCATCATTGGTGCGCTTGGCGGTGGCGGAGGCAACTACTGGACGTTAACAGACGAAACCAGGAACAAATTCAAAGCTGAAGATTCCAGAAGGGTAGCTACTTATACTGAGCTGTATAGCTTTGAAGAAAGTACAGGCGACTACACAAAATTTTATGGATGTATTCAGAGAAAGTTTAATGGTTTTGTGAATGCCGGTTCAAGACTGTTTATAGACGATGTTGTGCTATACCGCTACGCCGATGTTTTATTGATGAAAGCAGAGGCCCAAAACGCGTTAGGGCAGGATCCTTCTGATGCTGTTAACGCTGTAAGAGAAAGAGCTTTTGGCAGTAATTTTAGCGGCAACGAATTTGTGGCAGGTTCACAGGAGGATAATGACGAGGCAATTCTTGAAGAGCGCTTATTAGAGTTTTTATATGAAGGAAAGTATTGGTGGGATATCTTACGTTTTAACAAAGCTTCAGAATCGATACCCTACTTTATAGACAATCCAACACATACATACAAATACCTGTGGCCGCTTTCTCTGAGTATCTTGAGTACGGAACCAAAAGCTGTTCAAAATCCCGGATATAATTAATCCTGAGAAATCATAACCAAACCCCCATTTGCGATGAGAAAGCTGTTTTTAAAAGCGATTTTCCTATTGGTTTTTGTTGGTGCTGATGCGCAAAGCAAACAGGTTATTAACCTGGGAAACAACCGGGAGCTTTTCGTGGACCAATACCTGATAGAAAACCTTTCTGATGTGCAACAAAAAATGCATCATCCAAGAAATGAAGGGCCTGTACTTTATTTCGATAAGCCATGGGAAGGGAATTTCAGTGCGTATAATACCATTATTAAAGATGGAGATTTATACAGGTTGTACTATAGAGGAATACGGGAGGCGGGAAGTGATGGCAATGACTCGGAAGTGACATGTTACGCAGAGTCCCGGGATGGAATTAACTGGATAAAACCAGATTTGGACATTTATACAATCGGCGGAACTAAAAAGAATAATGTAATACTTGCTCATGCTGCTCCTGTAACCCATAATTTAAGTCCATTTCTTGATAAGAATCCGAATGCGAAAGCTTCTCAAAGATTTAAAGCACTTGGAGGCACGTCTCCTGGAGGATTGAAAGCATATGTTTCTGCAGACGGTATCCATTGGAATCTTCTGCAAGACAAAAGCGTTATCACCGAAGGTCATTTCGATTCACAAAATGTAGCTTTTTGGTCGGAATCGGAAAGTAAGTATGTCAGTTATATAAGAACTGGTGCTAAAGAGGGAAATAAATCTTACCGTTCTGTAAGCAGGGCAACGTCAACGGATTTTGTAAATTGGGACAAACCAGAACCCATGAAGTTTGGCAACGTTCCTTACGATCACTTGTATACTCAACAGACCAGTCCATATTATCGGGCTCCTCACATATATGTTGCGATAGGAGCGCGGTTTATGCCTGGTAGGCAGGTTGTTTCGGATGAGCAGGCAGCTGTTTTAAATGTGAACCCACAATATTATAAGGACTGTTCTGATGCCATTTTTATGACAACAAGAGGCGGCAATCATTATGACAGAACATTTCTGGAATCTTTTATCAGACCAGGCATTGGGCTAGAGAACTGGGTTTCGCGTTCAAATTATCCGGCATTGAATATAGTGCAAACCGGAGAACAGGAAATGTCGGTATATGTTGGTGAAAGCTATGCGCAGGAAGGAGCGCATTTAAAAAGGTATTCGATGCGGATTGATGGATTGGTGTCTCTGCAAGCTGGAATGAAAGAGGGGAGCGTTATAACTAAGCCTTTTAAGTTTGAAGGAAAAGAACTTGAAATAAACTATTCAACTTCTGCCGCAGGGTATGTTAAGGTTGAATTGCTGGATGTTAATGGTAAATCCCTTCCGGGATTTTCAAAAGATGATGTAACAGAAATAATAGGAAATGAAATTAAGAGGGTAGTTACCTGGAAGAGCAATCAATCTTTAAGTGCTATATCTGGTAAGCCTGTGAAACTAAAGTTTTATTTAAAAGATGCGGATTTGTTTTCTTTTAAATTCAATTAGTATGACAAGAAGAATCATTTATGACTTTTCATTATATTAAAGTCAATTAAATACAATTCGACGATGGTACTACTTTCATTTAATCTATACTATGTTCGATTGTTCTGGACGATTGGTTGTGCCGTTGGTTTAGCCATTCCGTGTTTTTCGCAGATAAAAAAGATAAAGGACGTTGTTGTATATAGTGACACGGCGTTCTATTCTACTTTCCCGTCTGTTGTTAAACTTAAGAACGGCGAATTAATGGTGGCATTCAGAAGAGCACCTAATCGTAAGATATTTGGGGAAAAGGGGAACAACCATGTGGACCACAACAGCTACCTGGTCGCCGTAAAATCAAAAAATGGAGAAAACTGGACAGATAATGTTGACCTGATTTATGCGCACCCATTCGGAGGATCACAAGATCCCTGTCTCCTGCATTTGAAGGATGGAACCTTAATTTGCACAAGTTACGGATGGCAGGCTGTTCGCCAGGAAGGTATACCTAATTTGAAACAACCTTATTTTGAATCCGGCGGGTATGTTTTCTTAGGGGGCTACCTGGTAAGGTCAGGTGATGGCGGAAAATCATGGCAAGGTCCGTACTATCCGCCGCATATTGAGTCCGAACGTCACTTTAACGCGTATGGACAAAAAGTGCCGGCTTATAATCGCGGAGCATTGTATGAAGCGAAGGATGGAAGAATATTGTGGATAGTAGCTGCTACAGATAGTGTCAAAAAAACATCCAATTACCTACTGATCTCAAAAGATAAAGGCTTTACGTGGGAATATTCAGGTGTGGTAGCTAAAGATGCAAAAGCATCTTTCAACGAAGCTTCTGTGTATGAAACACCCAAAGGCGATATCATAGGCTTTTTAAGAACTGCAAATTATGATGATTATGCTGTAATAGCACGTTCTAAAGATGGGGGCAAAACGTTTTCCTGGGAATCAATGGGTTTCCAGGGACATCCTTTAACGGCTACGCGGCTACCCGATGACCGTGTGTTGCTTGTATACGGTTACAGGCATAAACCTTATGGAATAAGGGCCCGCATTCTGAATGCGGAATGTACGGATTGGAAAACAACAAAGGAATTTATTCTGCGCGACGATGGTGGTTCTACTGATATAGGGTACCCGTGGTCGGTAGTACTTTCAAATAATAAAGTACTTGTAGTTTATTATTTCAATAAGGATAATGGTGTGCGTCATATCGCAGGCACTATAGTAGAGATTCAACCATAAACTTTAATCTTATAAAACATAATTATCATGATGCGTATCAGGAAGAGTGTATTATTGTGCATGCTGGCTTTGGGTTGTGTTCAAACCAATTTGCAAGCTCAAAAAAATAAACCGCTGCAAATAGGCAGTAACAGGGAGCTTTTTTTGGATCAGTATGTAGTAGATAAAATGAATAACGTTACCCAGGAACTGCATACCCCAAGAAATGAAGGCCCTGTTTTGAAGTTTGATAAGCCCTGGGAAGGAAATTTCAGTGGATATAGTACGATAATCAAAGATGGCACACAATTCAAATTGTACTATCGCGGAGTGCGTGATGCAAAGGGAGATGGCAATGAAAATGAGGTGACCTGCTATGCAGAATCTTCTGACGGCATTAACTGGACAAAACCTAATCTTGGTATTTATACGATTAATGGAACAAAAAACAACAATGTAGTGCTTTCGAAGGCTGCACCGGCTACGCATAATTTCAGCCCCTTCCTCGATACCAATCCCAATGCAAAAGCTTCAGAAAGATATAAAGCTTTAGGTGGTGTAGATAAAACGGGGTTAATAGCATTTGTTTCGCCAGATGGCATCCATTGGAAAAAAGTACAGGAAACAGCCGTTTTTAAAAAGGGTGTTTTTGATTCGCAGAATGTTGCTTTCTGGTCAGAAAGTGAACAACAATATGTTTGCTACTTCCGTACATGGAGTGAAGGCGGTTTTACACAGTATAAAGGTTTTCGTTCAGTGAGCAGAACTACATCGAAGGATTTTATCAACTGGACTGAGCCTGTCCATATGACTTTTGGAGATACGCCACTGGATCATTTATACACGAACCAAACCACCCCTTATTTCAGAGCACCTCATATTTATCTCGCTATTTGTGCACGTTTTATGCCCAACAGGCAGGTATTAACGGATGAACAGGCAAAAGTGCTGGATGTTAATCCTAAATATTTTAAAGATTGTTCTGATGCTGTATTTATGACTTCAAGAGGAGGTTCAGTATATGACAGAACATTTATGCAGTCTTTTATTCGCCCTGGTATCGGATTGGAAAATTGGGTGTCGCGCTCTAATTATCCTGTGTTGAATGTTGTGCAAACAAGTCCTACAGAATTGTCTGTTTATGTAAATGAAAGTTATGCACAGCCAACAGCGCACATTAAAAGGTACTCCATGCGCCTGGATGGATTTGCTTCTTTAAAAGCAGACTTCAAAGGTGGCGATGTTGTAACAAAACCATTTCTGTTTACTGGTAAAGAACTGGAAATAAATTATTCAACTTCTGCTGCCGGATATGTGAGAGTTGAATTTCTTGATGAGAAAGGTAAGCCTGTTCCAGGCTATACTTTCAAGGATTCTCAGGAAATTATCGGAAATGAAATCAAACGCATTGTGTCCTGGAATGGCAAACAAGATGTATCTGCCCTGCAAGGTAAAACGGTGAAGATGAAAATTTATCTGAAGGATGCAGATTTATATTCATTTAAGTTTAATTAACTAAATCAATATGTCAATATTTAATCCCCAGGTTCTGAAAGAATCTTTTGATAAAGATGGCTATGTATTTGTTCAGGGTTTTCTTTCAAAGGATGAGGTTCAGATTTTGAATGAAAACGTAAAGCGTTTTATTTCAGAAGGAATACCAGCTATGTCAGCCAATCATTATTTCTATGAGGACAAAAATGATCTATCAACCCTGAAGCAGATGCAGGATTTGGAGAAATATGATGCATGGTTCAAAACGCTTGCTATGGCCAGCAAATATGAAGAATTAGCAAAAACATTGTTGGGAGAAGCCGTGGAGTGCAAAACAGTTGAGTACTTTAATAAACCCCCTAAAATAGGTAAACCAACTCCACCACATCAGGATGGTCATTATTTTATGCTTGAACCCCAACAGGCATTAACCATGTGGTTAGCGCTGGAAAAAGTAGATGAAGAAAACGGCTGTGTGAAATATATAAAGGGTTCACATAGGAAAGGAATTCGTCCACACGGTCGTACCACGACACTTGGTTTCTCGCAGGGCATTGTTGATTTTGGAACGGAAGAAGACATAAAAAATGAAATAGCATTTCCTGCTAACCCGGGTGATCTGCTGGTGCATCATTCCCTTACCATTCACAGGGCGGGCGCCAACACAACTACCGACCGAACAAGAAAGGCAATGGGGTTAATTTATTGGGGAGAATCGGCAAAGGAAGATAAGGAAGCGAAAGAAAAATATGTGCAGCAGTTGACTAAGGAACGCGAGAAAGGAACTGTATAAACAATACTACAAGCAGTGTGAGAATAATACAGATTGCTGTCTGGATATAATATGCTTGGGGTGGTACTATCTCGATTGTCTGAATTATCGGTCGGGTTTTCGTTTATAGGCCTGTGATCAGACATTTAATTAATCCCAATGAGTAAAATGAGGCATTTACTATTGTTGATTTTTTCAGGTAGTGCAGGTATATTATTTGCAACCAATGATTGTGTAACACAGCATACCCAAACGTCAGTAATATCCGACACTGCCAGAAAAAAGCAATCTGTTGATCTCACGGGTTCCTGGCAATTGCTCGTAGATGACTACCTGTTGGATACAAAAATAAATATAGAAAGGACATACCACCCATTTACAAAACACTCCGGAAATCCTTTACTTGTGGCAGATAAGCCGTGGGAAGGACGAACAAGTTATGTGTATGGCACAGTTTTACCAAAGGAAGACGGAGCGGGCTACAATATGTGGTATCATGCCTGGACGGGCGTAGAGTACACCAATTTATTTGCAACCAGTAGTGATGGATTAACCTGGCAAAAGCCAGCATTGGGAACAGTGGAATTTGAGGGATCTACATCCAACAATATGTTTTTTCGACGTACCAAAGAGGATCATATACCACAGGTAATTTATACCCCATGGGAGAAAGATGCCAGCCAACGATATAAATTAATTAACTATGATTATGGGCGCTCAAAACCCGATAATTTAGTGAGTGGTTTTTGGGGGGCATATTCCGCGGACGGTATTCATTGGAGGGATGTAAAAAAGAATCCGGTATTAAAAGACGCAGGTGATGTAGGCAATTTTGTATGGGATAGTCATGCTAAACGATACATCGGTTATCCGAAAGTGTTTGCACCAGTACGTGGTTTTAACAGAAGATGTGTGGGAATCACCGCCACAACTGACTTTGAGAACTGGCCTTCCGCCCAACTTATTCTCGTGCCGGATGAAGCCGATGATTACTGGCCATCAGGTGGCAACCAACGAACCGAGTTTTACGGTTTAAGCGCATTTCCCTATCAGTCGGGGTATATCGGCTTTCTCTGGATATTCCACATCACAGATGGGAAAAATGATGGGCCAATATTTTGCGAGTTAGTGAGTAGCCGGGACGGCATTAAATGGATTCGACAGGAAACATCAAATGGCAAGCGTCTTCCAATACTGCCTACAGGGTCGAAGGGTAGTTGGGATGAGGGAATGGTTTTTACCACGAATCATCCGCTGGTGGAAGGCAATAAAATTAAGATGTGGTACGGAGGGTCTACGGCAACCCACAGTGCACGGGAAGACTCTTCCCGGTCGGGCATTGGTATGGCAACATTACGTAAAGACGGCTTTGCCTCTCTTGATGCAGGAGCAGCAGAAGGAACCGTAACCACAAAAAAAATAAAAAACGTTCATGGTTCATTTCGGGTAAATGCCAATGCGGGAAACGGATGGTTAAAGGTGGAACTCCTGGGAGCAAATGGAAAGTTGTTGCCGGGGTTCAGTCGCAACGATTGTAACCCAGTTAAAGTTGATGGTACGGATATACAAGTCACATGGAAGAAACACAAAGTGATTCCCGCTTCAACAGGCAACGTTTATGTCAGGTTCATTCTTAAGAACGCATCCCTGTATTCCTTTGAAGCTGGTGAGCAGGTTGAACTTGCAGCGCCTGCTGTTTCCCCGCAGCTTTACATTAATTTTAAAAAGAATAATGCTGATTATGCAAAAAATACGGTTGATTCTGCTATTTATCGCTTTCATGGAAGTGCATCAATGGTTAAGGATTCAATTACGAATGATAAAATTTCCCGTGTTGCAAAATTGCTGCCTTCCAGCAGCATCGAACTTTTGGGTACCACTCACCTTGGTCCTCAGTTTACTTTGGCTGCAGCAGTAAAAACGGATAGCAATAAGCTAACGAGGATTTTTAGTAATTACAGGGGCAGCGGAGCATTTGTTACCGGTGAATTAGTCTTTGATTTCGACCCGTCAGGAAAAGAAATACCAGGTGTGCGCTTTAACGTAAATGGGCAGTCTATTCAATCAGGTCCGTTAAAATTGGACGACGGTCAATATCATCATTTTGCTGTAACCTATGATGCTGGAAAAGTAACTCTTTATCTTGATGGTATAGAAGTTGGACGTGGAAAAATTCAGTCGGGCTCGGCTCGTCTCGCAAGTAATGGTAGTGTTATTCGGCATTTTGAATTGCCAGACGCAATGACGGAAGTAGGAGTGCATTTGGGGAATAACTTGCTGGTGGGTGGAGATATAACTGGTGATTTTTTCAACTATAAGAGTAAACCTGTCGCTGCAGCCAGCGCTAATTTGTCGGGCTGCGTAGATGACATACTCCTGAAACGAAAGGTGTTAAGTGCATTGGAAATTAAGGAGATTTATCGTAAGGCATTTTGATAAAACTGATGAACAACATTAAAATCATCAATTGTTTCTTGTATCAGCATTATATTGTTTTATGTCTACTTTTTACATATCTTCTGCTGCTAACCCGGTTTCCGATTCCCTTAAAAACGAGTCGGTGCAAGCGTTGCGTAAAGTGATGCAAACGCAGCAGGAATGGGTAAAAGTACACGCTGCAGAGTTTTTAATATGGTCAGGCAACCCCGGGGGAGTAAAGGAGATTTATGAGGAGGAACTGCAAAAATTTAACGACAAATCTCCATACCGTATAGGAATTTGGCGGGTATTGGCACAATTGTCAGATGGCATAGAACGAAAGGACTATGAGCAAAAAGTACTCCATGCTTTTTTAGATACAAGTGGAAAAGACAGGGTACATGCAGTTGAGACGCTTGGAAAATTAAAGTTATCTCCCTATCATGCAGCGCCTGACGTTACAAAAGCTGCATTGGAAAGTGACAACGCAGCCCTCTGTGGATACAGCAACTGGGCAATGGCTTACACCGACCATAATGCAATGCCTGATGCGCAGAAATATTTTTATAAACAATTGATGAACCCTGCTGCAGATATAACGCTCCGAAGAATTGCTGCTTATGTTTTGAGATATATACAGGGCGTTTCTCCGGCACAATGGAATGAATGTGCTTCCTATGTAATGTCTATGCCCAATGAGGCCGAAGGTCGCATCGGTTTTTTAACAACTGTTGTAATGCTGGCTGACGAAGCATCTGAAAAGACAGATCTATATCAATCCGTTTATAATGCACTCCTGGAATACCGAACAGAAAAAAACAAGGGAGTAAGAATTGAATTGGCTAATGCCCTGTCAGTAAAAGGCACCGGGAAGGATATAGCGATGTTGGTGGAATGGATGAGAAATCAAACACCCACAGGCATCGCTTCTGATGATGCAGATGTACAGGCTTCAGCAGCATACGCCATTTTAAAAATATCAGAGCGATTAGCTACTACTAACTAATGAAAATTTTATATGATTTTTCAGCAGTCACTTAACAATACCGATATAGAACTTGCGGGAACCTTGAAAGACTTTGTTCCCGCTGAGATTTTCGATACTCATGTGCATCCCTATAATGCTGCTCATTTTCCGAAAGGTGAATGGGCATTTTTAAATGGCATTGATCAACTGGGATGCAATGATCATCACCACCATTTGCAGGCATATATGCCTGTTAAAAAAATGCATGGCTTGTATTTTGGAATGCCTCGTTTGTCGGCAGACAGACCGGCAATGAATCAATGGGTAGGAGAAGAAGTAACGCATAATGGTACTGATCTGAGTCGTTACTTGCTGGTGGTATCTCCCCAGGATAATCCACAGCAAATTGCAGTGCAACTGAAGTCGGAAAATTGTTGTGGTATTAAAGTGTATCATTGCTATGCAGGCAGAAAAGATACGATGAATGCCGGTTTGACAGAATACGCACCGGACTGGATGTGGGAGTTGCTGAATGAAATGAATGGTGTGATGATGTTGCACATAGTAAAAAATGATGCGATTGAAGACAAGGAAAATCAACGGCAAATACGAAGATTATGCAAGGCATATCCCAATGTGAAGCTGATACTGGCACATGTAGCCCGTAGCTTCAACTATCGAAATGCACGCAGTGGATTATATAGTGTTGCCGACCTGGAGAATGTAGTGGTGGATACATCCGCAATTGCCGAAACGGAATCTTTTAAAGCCGCATTGCAAATCCTGGGACCACGCAGAGTGCTTTGGGGATCTGATTTCGGGGTGAGCGAAATGCGTGGACGTTGTATAACTACCGGTAACCGTTTCTTTTGGTTGCATCCCGAATTGATAGATCAAAGGTATCAGCCTCCTACCGAAAATGGGATGACCCTGGTAGGTATTGAATCCTTGATGACACTAAAGGAAAGTTGTGAAGATGTAGGACTGAATCGTTCTGATATAGAAGATATTTTTCTGAACAATGCATTGCGGTTGCTTCAACCGCATTTGCCAAAAGGAAGTGCCGTACCTGTGGTGGAGAATCAAAAATTATGGCTGTCTGCCAAACAGGTAATATCGGGCGGAACAGGGTTATTGTCGAAACGGGCGGAACAGTTCAATAATGAGTGGCCTACCTTTTTCTCAAAAAGCGCTGGTTGCGAAGTGTGGGATTTAAGTGGAAAAAAATATATAGACTGTGCCGGAGGTATTGGTGCCGTGCTATTGGGTTATGCTGATAAAGAAGTAACAACATCGGTTACCCGAAGATTAACATTGGGGACCTATTCGTCCCTGGTGAATCCGCAGGAAATGGAACTGGCGGAAAAATTGTTGCACTTGCATCCCTGGGCAGGTAAGGTACGTTATGCAAGAACGGGCGGTGAGGCCATGGCCGTTGCGGTTCGGATAGCCAGGGCTGCTTCAGGCAGGAGTGGAGTTGCTTTTTGTGGTTATCATGGGTGGCATGATTGGTATCTGGCCGCTAATCTTGGGGAGCATAACGCCCTGGATGGGCACCTGTTGCCAGGGTTACAACCCAAAGGTGTACCCAAAGAGCTGGCGGGTACTGCAGTGCCTTTCAGGTATAACGATTGGCAATCTTTTGAACATGCTATAGAGAAACTCGCGGATAATTTTGGGGTAGTGGTGATGGAGCCCATGCGTTCACAATTTCCGGCAGATAATTTTCTGCAGAAAATAAGAAGTATTTGCGATCAAAGAAATGCGGTGCTGGTAGTGGATGAAATTACCAGTGGCTTACGCTATGGTTATCCGGGTGCACTATCCCGTTACGGCATTATACCTGACATTGCAGTATATGCAAAAGCTATGGGTAATGGTATTCCCTTCGCTGCTGTAGTAGGTAAAGATGAAGTAATGACCGCAGCGGATGATAGTTTTATTTCTTCCAGCTATTGGACAGATGGTATTGGTACTGCAGCAGCACTGGCTGTATTGTCTGAAATGGAGACAGGGAAGGTATTTGAATCCGTTTGGAAAAAAGGCGAAACACTGCAAAATACGTTACGTGGTATATCAGAGCAATATCCTTTATGTGCACTGGTTGTGGGGGGAATGCCCGCATCACCCACATTTACATTTACGTCCACTTATGCTACTGCGGCAAAGCAACTCTTTATTGCCAAAATGCTGGAGCGGGGATTTCTTGTATCAGGAATATTTTACTTAATGCAGGCCCATCAACAACAGCATCTTTCGTTGTTTACAGCTTGTTTTGAAGAAGTGCTTCAGTATATCGAAAGGTCAATAGAAAATGGAAGTATAAAAGAGAGCGCCGCAACAGGCTTTCAGCACGGGTTTACCCGTTTGGCATAAATCCTTAGCATGAGAAATACAAATACTAATTATAACGATGTTTTCACTTCTTCAATTATCTTCTTTCAGACTGTCTTTTTTAGATTGGACCATTTTGTGCATATATGGATTAGGTATGCTGGGGATTGGCTGGTATTACCAACGCAGGAACAAAACAAAAGAAGAGTATTTGTTGGGTGGCAGAAAAATGAAATCTACTTCTATCGGCATTTCATTGTTTGCTACATTGTTGAGCACATTGAGTTATTTAACTTATCCCGGGGAAATGATTCAACACGGACCAATCATATTTGCAGGAGCGCTCGCTTTTCCGCTGGTGTATGGTATTGTTGGATGGTGGGTGATACCTGCCATTATGAAGACTGGGGTAACAAGTGCATATGAAATACTGGAACGGAAACTCGGTTTGTCAGTGCGATTGTTGGGAACAATGATGTTTTTGTTGTTGCGGTTACTATGGATGGCTACTATTATCTATGTAACGGTGGATGTGGCGTTATATGCTGTAGTGCAGTTCAATAAAGCCTATGTGCCCCTGATAGCCGCGCTTCTTACCGTTGTTACAATTGTTTACACAACCATGGGAGGGCTCAAAGCGGTAGTGGTTACTGATATTATCCAGTCCGGCATTTTTTTAGGCGGCGCGCTTTTGAGTGTGCTGGTTGTCTGCTGGCATTTTGGTTCTATCAGCGCTATCTTTCCAAAGGAATGGCCCGCACACTGGAATACATTTAAGATTGGATTTGATCCGTTAGAAAGAGCAACATTGGCTAATGCAATGCTGTCGGTGTTGGTTTGGTATGTTTGTACAAATGGTTCTGATCAGATTGCCGTGCAACGATACCTGGCAACACCCGATGTAAAAACTGCCAGACGCTCCTTCAAGGTTGCTTTGATGTCGGATATTCTTGCTTCCACGCTGCTTGCTTTGGTTGGATTATCTATGTTGGCATATTTTACCGGCAATTCTTCATTGCTTAACGGAAAACCAATAGTGGAACAGGCAGATACCTTGTTTCCCCGGTTTATTTTAATTGGATTGCCGGCTGGAATATCCGGGTTGGTGATTGCAGGGTTGTTAGCGGCAGCAATGTCAAGTCTTTCTTCCGGATTGAACAGCGTTTCTTCTGTAGTATCAGAAGATCTGATTAATCGTTTCCGTAAAAGCAACTCCGGCAAAAATGATTTGCAACAGATCAAGCGACTTTCTTTTGTAATGGGATTTATTATCCTGTTGCTGAGTTTCATTATAGCCAGGGTACCTGGTAATTTGCTTGATGTAATTATGAAAGTGGTAAACCTGTTTGTAGCCCCACTATTTGTTTTATTTTTTATGGCTTTATTTGTTCCTTTTGCCACAGAGCGGGGTACTTTTTGGGGCGGGATTATTGCAGTTGCTGTAGCGGTTGCCATTGCTTTTTGGGGTGTTTTCGGCATTACCGTATTGTGGATTATGCCAACAGCGCTGGTAAGCGGAATCGGAAGCGCGGTTATATTGAGTTACCTGCAGTTTGTGTCAAAGCAAAGAATTAAACCTGTTACATGAAAATTAAGAATACGGGAATAATCCCCACTCCTGGGTATAGTCGTTTTAACAGCGCCACATTTCCTTGCATACAGAAGTTGCCATCGGGCAGGTGGCTGGCTGCGTTTAAAGCTTCCGAAAAAAAAGGGGATTGCAACTTTATGCATGCTGTTATTTGCTGGTCGGATGACGAAGGTGTTTCCTGGACTATTCCTTTCGAACCGGTTAAGCTTCCGGATATAAACGGGGTTTCAGGACAAAGCCGCATTGCTTATTTTTTGCCCATAAGCAATGCTCAGGTATTGATGGTCCTGAATTGGGTAGATAGTTCAGATCTTACGAATCCATACTACAATCCACAGGAGGAAACACTAAAAGATACCAGAATATTCTATTGTTTTTCGAGTAATAACGGAGCCTCCTGGTCTGCCCCGCAATTAATGACGATTGAGGGTATTGAAGCGCCTGTACCACTCACCGGGCCGCCATTCATGTTAAAGGATGGCACAATTGTTTGTCAATTTGAAATAAATAAAGCGATAGGTGATATGGGTGAATGGGTGCATCGCTCTGCGTTGGTGTTTTCTTACGACGGGGGAAATACATGGAAAAATCCGGTAATGGTAACAGAAGAGAAAAATATGTACTACTGGGATCAGCGCCCACAAGTGCTGGCAGACGGAATTTCGGTAATAGATTTTTTCTGGACCCTGGATGGCAGGATAGATCAGTATAAGAATATTCATGCCCGGTTGAGTGAAGACGGAGGGAGAACATGGGGAGCGCTTTGGGATACAGGTGTGTATGGCCAGCCCGGTCAGCCTGTAACATTGGAGGATGGAAGGTTGGTAACCATTGATATCGACAGATCTGTAAAGCCAATTATTACTGTTAGAGTAAATAATGACATCGGGAAGAGCGGGTATAATGAATCGTTAGTAGTGTATGAAGCGTCACTGGGCAAACAGGACAGCCGGGAAATCAACATGAATGACGCCTGGGATGAGATGGTAAAATTTTCCGTGGGGCATCCGAATCTTTTATATCTTGGGAATAATGAAATATTGGCGTATTACTATGCAGGTATACATGCAGACAGGACCAATATTGAATTTGTACGAATTTCTCTCTAAAAAAGACTAAAAAATAGTATTAGTATTCGGCATTAAAGTAACAATCCTTTTGGTGCTATGCAGTTAAATTTGAACAATTGGAATATTTTTTCAGCGTAAGAGATATCACATTAAAGTAATAACATGCTTCAAAGCCGCTCTGGTTTGCCATCCAAAAGTTCCTCCTTTTATCCCTGGTTCATAGTAGCGCAACTGTGCATTGTAGGATTATTAAATTATCTCGACCGGATGATGATTACTACCATGCGAAGTTCCATTATCGAAGAAATACCCATGACCGACGCGCAGTTTGGTTTGTTGACCTCAGTTTTTTTGTGGGTATATGGTTTTTTAAGTCCTGTTGCCGGTTTTTTGGCAGATAAATTCAATAAAAGCAGAATTATAATTATCAGCTTGCTGGTATGGTCATTGGTAACTTACCTTACCGCATATGCTACCAGCTTTGAGTATCTGTTGGTAACAAGAGCATTGATGGGCATCAGTGAAGCTTTTTATATACCCGCTGCTTTAGCATTGATAATGGATTATCATAGGGGTAGCACCAGGTCTTTTGCCAATAGCGTACACATGATGGGTATAATGGTAGGGCAAAGCCTAGGTTTTATAGGAGGTTGGTTGGCTGAAGATCATTCATGGAACTTTGCTTTTAATATATTAGGTGGAATAGGTATAGCATATGCCGTTGTGCTGATATTTGGGTTAAAGGATAATAAAGCGCCCGGGGAGGTATCCGTTGTAAATACTCAGGTAGATAAGGCGGATTTTGTAAGTGTGTTGAAATATTTGCTGCGGAATAAAAATTATCTGAAAACACTGGTTCTTTGGAGTTTGATTGGTATTGTAGGTTGGGTTATTGGCGGCTGGTTACCTACGTTTTACAAAGAAAATTTTAATCTATCGCAAACCAGCGCCGGAATTTATGCTACGGGCTATTTCCATACGGCGGCTATAGTTGGTGTACTGGTTGGCGGCTTTTTAGCAGACAGATGGAGCCGTAAGAATAGGAATGCCAGGATACTGCTGCCTATGATCGGATTATGTATTGCAGCCCCTGCTATTTTCATTGCAGGTTCTACATCTGTACTGGCTATTGCAGTGGTTGGTTTTATGTTGTATGCATTTACCAGGATTTTTTCAGATGGTAACATGATGCCGATTCTTTGCATGATTGTAGACAGCAAATACAGGGCAACAGCGTATGGCGTATTAAATCTTTTTGCTACTGTTATTGGTGGTATTGGATTATATGCAGGCGGATACCTGAGAGACATGAATATCAACCTGGAATTGCTTTTTAAGGTGGCCGCATTTCTGCTGGCAATTGGGGCGTTGACTTTGTATCTGTTAAACCGTTCTGTAAAAAAACAGGTAAAAATGGAAGGTCATCTGTCAGGAGACTGAGTTATAGGTTAATTTTATCTCATTAACTGAACACAATTTATTTTTACTATATGCAGATGCGAAAAAGCAAAGTGTTGCAAAAATTAAGAAACGGCGAAAACGTGAGTTGTATTAAAATCAATCTTACCGATCCTAAAGTATGTGAGATGGCTGCTATAGCAGGTTTTGATTGCGTGTGGGTAGACCAGGAACATATTGGGCAGGACTGGTCGGTGCTGGCGGCTTCAATTTGGGCTACCAAAGCACATGATACAGATATCCTTGTTCGTGTGCCGCGCGGGGCATATAACAACTATATCAAACCGCTTGAGTTAGATGCTACGGGTATTATGGTGCCGCACGTTATGAGCCTGGCGGATGCTAAAGAAATTGTGCATCACACCCGTTTTCATCCGGTTGGCAGAAGGGCCATTGATGGTGGTAATGCTGATGGCGGTTATACAGGAGTTGATTTTAATTTTTATTTAAAAGAAGCCAACGAGCAAAGGTTTACCATTCTGCAAATTGAAGATCCCGAACCATTGGAAGCGTTGGAAGCTATTGCCGCATTGCCGGGATACGACATGTTATTTTTTGGCCCGGGCGATTTCAGCCAGGGCATTGGAGCACCCGGTGTATGGGATCACCCCAGGTTAGTTGAAACGAGAAACCGGATTGCAGTCCTTGCAAAAAAATATGGGAAGTTTGCGGGAACCGTAGGCGGCCCGGGTAATTTAACGGAGTTGCATGAAATGGGATACCAGTTTGTAAGTATTGGAGCAGATGTGGTAGGGTTAAAAAATTATTACAGCTCGTTGATCGGGGCTTTTAACGGGTCAAACCAAACAAGCAGTAGTTCCTATTTAGAAAAACAATAAACGATGCAGCGGAGATTTTTAGGAAATACCGGCATAGCAGTTTCTGAGATTGCTTTTGGCGGGGTAGAAATTGGGTTGCCTTATGGCATTGGCGTGAAATGGGAAGAAGATATGCTGCCGGAAAAAGATGCGGTGCAGCTCTTACTAACGGCTTTGGATAGCGGACTTAATTTTTTTGATACCGCAAGGTTGTATGGTGTGAGCGAAAATATTATGGGAAGGGCATTTGCAGGGCGGAGGGATGAAATTGTACTGTGTACCAAGTGCCGGCATTTCAGAGATAAGGAAGGAAATCTGCCGGGCGACGGGGAGCTAAGAAAGATCATCCGTCAATCTCTGAAAGAAAGTTTGAAAGCACTGCAGACGGATTATATTGATCTGTACATGCTGCACCAGGGTGATATGGAGATATTAGACCGGGACGTGATTGCCGGGGAAATGGAAAAGCTGAAAGCAAAAGGTATAGTACGGTCTATTGGCGTATCTACCTATTCAGCCGATGAATCAAAAAGGGTAATAACACATGGTGTATGGAACGTAGTGCAGTTGCCTTTTAACCTCATGGATCAGCGGCAGCAATCCCTGTTTGGCCTTGCAGAAGAGAAAGGGGTGGGTATAGTAGTACGGTCGGTTTTATTGAAAGGCTTGCTGAGCAACAGGGGCACGGGTTTGCATCCCATGCTGGCGCCGGTGGAAAAGCATATTCAACAGTACCAGGGCCTGTTAAATGGCAATTTGACCAGCCTGCCTGAGCTGGCGGTAAAATTTGCGTTGTCTTTTCCGCAGGTATCATCGGTATTAGTTGGTATGGATAAACTCGACTATTTAAAGCAATCGCTTACAGCGGCAGATGGCCGTTATCTCAGCAAAGATCAATTGGCGCATGCACAGGCATTGTCGTATCCTGACCCTGCATTTCTGAATCTGCCTCACTGGGATAAGATGGGGTGGCTGAGGTAAGGAATGTGAAAATGTGAAACAAGGCAAAACTCAAAACTATAAACTACAAATAATAAACTATAAACCACCCTGTGCACCTTCGTGCCTTGGTGGCTCAAATATCAAATCTCAAATGATTAAAATCGGAATAATAGGAATGAGTGCCGGTAATGCGCACCCTTATTCCTGGTCTTCTATCATAAATGGAAAATATGATGGCGAAGCAATAAGCAGGCTGGGATACCCCGCGGTTGCAGCCTATCTTAATGCTAACCAGGACACCCTGGGTTTGCCGGATGCGCGGGTAACGCATGTATGGACGCAGGACGCCGGCATTTCAAAAAGTATAGCCGCGTCATCAGGTATTGAACATGTAGTGGAAAAAATGGAAGACATCATCGGCAATGTTGATGCGGTTATCCTTGCCCGTGATGATGCGGAGTTTCATGTGGAAATGGCACGTCCGTTTATCGAAGCCGGAGTGCCCATATTTATTGATAAGCCTTTGGCTGTGTCGCAGCCGGATCTCGATTGGTTTGCGCAGCAGGAAGCGGCCGGAAAATTTATCATGTCCTGTTCCTCCATGCGCTATGCCAACGAATGCCGGGTAGTGAAACAGGAACTGACATCATTGGGAAAGCTGGAGCTCGTAACTGCCGTTGGGAAAAAAGACTGGCTGAAATACGGAGTTCACATGATTGAAGCGATGTTTGCCACATTAGATGATCCGAAAGTGGCGACAGTGCAGCATACAGGTGAAAAGGGTAAAGATGTAGTGCATATCGTTTTTGAAAACGGGTTGCCCGCAACCATTCATTTGTTTATGGACATCTCCGGCACATTCCAGCTTACATTCTTTGGGCAGCAGGCCTGGCGGATGGCAGATATCAAAAACTCGTATTCGATGTTCAGGGATAATATCATTGAATTTATCCGGGGTGTGAAAGATGGGAGATCACGATTGGATTTTGCCAAAACCGTAAATATTATCAACGTAATTATCGCCGCGGAAAAAAGCCGTGAAGCCGGTGGAGAGATCATCTATCTAAAATAACTGAATCATGAACGTATTGGATTTATTTAATCTTAAGAATAAAATTGTATTGGTAACGGGTGGTGCCGGTAATTACGGACGTTCTATAACGGAAGGTTTGGGAGAGGCGGGTGCCACTGTAATTATTGCCTCGCGAAACCTTGAAGCGATTGAAAAAGTAGCCGCCGGTTTCAGATCAGGTGGACTTGATGTGCAGGGTATGCAGGTAGACCAGGCCGATACGGCATCGGTGCTGGCATTAAAAACCTCCATACTAAACAAGTTCGGAAAGCTGGATGTATTTATCAATAATGCGGTGAGCCGCCCGATGAAGGGTTATAATGCACCCATCGAACAGTTTGATGAATCGATGCGGGTGAATGCAACAGGCATGATGTTTATATTAAGGGAGATGACCAACCTTATTATAAACTCTGGTGGCGGTAGTGTAATCAATATCAGTTCCATGATGGGGATGTATGCGCCCATGTATTCAAATTATGATGGCATTCCTGGCATGGGTGATATTGCACCGGATTATTGTTTTCACAATGCGGGACTGATTATGCTTACGCGTTTTATGGCCAAAACACATGCGGGCAAAAACATTCGCTTTAATTGTATCAGCCCGGGTGGATTGTTCAATAATCAACCCGGAAAATTTGTTGAGAATTATTGCAAAAAGGTGCCGGTGGGCAGGATGGCCAATAATGATGATATAAAAGGATTGATTGTATTATTGTCATCAGAAGCCGGGGCATATATCAATGGTGAGAACATTTTAATTGACGGCGGATTGAATGCATAAGTGAGACGTGAGATGTGAAAGGAGAGAAGGAATAAGTTCGTCGTCAAGACAACTTTAGCCGATAGCTCATAGCTGAAAGCTGATCACCTTTTTGTCTGGCAACTTATGTTCAAAGCAGAGTATATGAAAATAAAAGCTGCGGTATTATATGAGACGGGAAAACCACGTCCGTATGATGAAAGCCATCCCCTGCAAATAGAAGCGGTTGATTTAAGTGCTCCCGGGTACAACGAAGTGCTGGTAAAAATTCATGCGGCAGGTTTGTGTCATTCCGATTTGTCTGTGATTGACGGCAGCCGTGCAAGACCATTGCCCATGGTATTGGGACATGAAGCATCCGGGGAAGTTATGGAATGCGGCGCGGGAGTAAGCGATCTAAAACAGGGAGATCATGTTGTTTTTTCCTTTGTTCCCACATGTGGGCACTGTATGCCCTGCATAACTGGTCGTCCTGCATTGTGTGAACCTGGCGCTGCAGCCAATATAAAGGGTGCTTTATTAAGTGGAGGAACTCGTTTAACAAATAAAAATCTTCATCATCTCCATCATCATTTGGGCGTTTCCGCTTTTGCCGAATATGTTATTGCATCAAGGCGCTCCCTGGTAAAAGTTGATGCTGCACTTCCTTATGAAATATCAGCGCTGTTTGGTTGTGCTGTTTTAACCGGTGTGGGCGCTGTAATAAATACGGCAAGGCTTACCGCAGGACAAACTGTTTTAATTACCGGGCTGGGAGGGGTAGGGCTGGCCGCGGTGTTAGGCGCTTTATCCGGTGGAGCCGCAACGGTTATTGCTGCAGATATCAATCCGCAAAAAAGAGCAATGGCCTTGCAGTTGGGTGCGCATCATGTAATAGATCCTGCAGATTCAAATGCTGTACAACAAGTAAAAAACCTTACCGGTGGTGGCGTGGATATTGCCCTTGAATTTGCAGGAGTGATTAAAGCACTTGAGTTTGCTTATGCCGCTACAAAACGTGGAGGTTTAACTGTAACGGCAGGTTTGCCGCATCCTTCCAAAACATTTTCTTTGTCACCTGCTGTATTGGTAGCAGAGGAACGCACTTTGAAAGGGTCCTATCTTGGGAGTTGCATTCCCTCCCGCGATATCCCGGCTTTTATTTCGTTATATCAAACAGGACGTTTACCCGTAAATAAGCTCCTGTCTCATGCAATCGCCCTGGAACAAATAAATGAGGGATTTGAACGGTTGGCCAAGGGCGATGTGCTAAGACAGATCGTCTCCTTTGCCTAACTGCGTGGAAATAATGATTATCTCAATACAGTATAAAAATGTAATTCATGAGTAAAGCAATCATTCCTTTTTTTCATCTGCATAATAAATTAATCTGGGTGGTTGGAGGTGCGGGCTATCTTGGACAGGTAACTGTGGTTGTACTAAAGCATGCTGGTGCTAAAGTAATTTGTATTGACCTGGAGGATCGTGCCGCCGCGTTTGTGCAATCTGCTGCATTAGGGCCGGAAGTTATTCCTGCCACTTTAGATGTCAGGGATGGAGCCGCCATACAGCAGTTTGTGGCGGAGCAGGTTAAGCAGCACGGCGTGCCCGACGGGCTGGTAAACCTTACCTTTGGCTCTACTTCAAAAAAACTGGAAGAGCTGAGTGAAAAAGAGTTTGATGAAGTAAATCATACGGGTTTAACGGCTACATTTTTATTAGCAAGGGAAGCAGGTATGCAAATGGCTGGGCGTGGCAGCGGAAGCATCGTGTTATTCTCCAGCATGTATGGATCGGTGTCGCCCTACCCGGAAGTATATGAGGCGCCTATGAACAAAAACCCCATTGAATATGGCGTTGGTAAAGCCGGTATTATTCAAATGACCCGCTACCTGGCGGTTCAC
Organism: Agriterribacter sp.; assembly: GCF_035445465.1. Classification (NCBI taxonomy): domain Bacteria; kingdom Pseudomonadati; phylum Bacteroidota; class Chitinophagia; order Chitinophagales; family Chitinophagaceae; genus Agriterribacter; species Agriterribacter sp. The sequence goes on along the minus strand of NZ_DAOMQT010000020.1, from coordinate 31,549 downwards.
TGGGGGAAAAGGAATGTACGATGCAATTGCATTTCACCCGGACCATTCCCAAGCCCGTCTGTACAAAATGACAACCCGGCCTTCGTGGAAAGACTGGCGAAGCGATCACCCATGGGACGTATAGGAAAGCCGGAAGAAATTGCAGGTTCAGTGGCTTTTTTATTGTCTGCTTCTGCTTCTTATATCACAGGCCATAATTTACGTGTTGATGGCGGATGGACAAGCTGGTGAGTTGTGTGCTGTGAGCGGTCAGCTTTCAGCTTTTAGCGAGCCATCAGCGAAACTTTAGAATAGCGATGGTTGCAGAGGCTGATATGTGAAATCTGCGGTATAAATCTGTTGTGGGAAAGGCTGCTGTATGAAAGGCTGCTGTATGAGGCGTCATCGCCTCATGCATAATTATTGTCGCCTCCGGCGACTGTGAACAATAATATTTGATAGTATTTACATAAATTAAACCAGTTTTTTTCATGCATTCCGGCGTAGTAATAATAACAGGGGCGGCGGGCGGTATAGGCCTGGCTATAGCAAAGACCTTTTTGTCTGCCGGTTACACAGTAGTTATTTTGGATCTTGAACAGGATGGTGTTGACGCTGCTATAGCAGCATTAGGCGGCAGCCGGGTTACCGGTTATGCCTGTGACGTTACCCATGAAGAAAATATACAAAAAATAGTAGGCGCTGTTTATGATCAGTATGGAAGCATTGATGTGCTGGTAAACAATGCCGGGTTGCAACACGTGGCGCCCATCGAAGCATTTCCAACAGAGAAATTTCGCTGCATGATTAATGTAATGCTCATCGCTCCTTTTATTGCCATCAGGCATGTGCTGCCGTATATGAAAAAAAGTGGTTTTGGAAGGATCATTAACATGGCTTCCATTAACGGGCTGGTTGGCTTTGCGGGAAAAGCGGCCTATAATAGCGCGAAGCACGGCTTGATCGGGTTAACAAAAGTTGCCGCATTGGAAAGCGCCGGCTATGGCATTACCGTTAATGCAGTGTGCCCCGGCTATGTTGACACCGCGCTGGTCAGAAACCAGCTAAATGATATAGCTCAAATGCGAAACATCCCGTTTGAAAAAGTGTTGGAAGAAGTAATTTATCCCCTTGTTCCTCAAAAACGGTTACTTAGCGCAGAGGAGGTAGCGCATTATGTATATTTCCTGGCGGGTGATAACGCAAAGGGAATAACAGGACAGGCGGTTGTAATTGATGGCGGGTATACCGTGCAATAATACTCCTTCGGCATTAGTGCAGGTGCATTTCCTGCCACGAACCTGTCTGCCGAAGCAGGATCCACGAATGTTTATTTGTGTATTCGTGGCTATATTTTTGATAATTTACGCTTAACTTAAGACTATATATTATACTGCGAAAAATGGTATTAACGGGGAATGGAAAGTATTGTTTCAGTTGATCTTCCGGAACGCAGTTAAAGGACATGCAACCGTAGTAAGGTATATTGGATTTTGTTTGTAAGTAGATTTGTTAAAACATTCGTACGGCGCTCCAAAATCGCCACCCTTCCGGTAATCATTCGCTTTCAGGTCTTCAATAAATTCATTCGCCAATGCTTTTGCCAACTGTGGGTCAACCTGGTTTATCGCATAGCAAACCCATCCGGTGGGCGTTCCCCAATAGGCGCCATTCTGATAAAGATTTTTACCAGACAGGGAAATCTCCCAGGCAGTTGTTTCATTATAGTCATCGGTGGTAAGGATATGCCTGATGTTGCCCTTATAACTTAAAGTGCCATCTTTATAGGCCTTTGCAAGCATACGGGATGCTTTTTGCAGATCTTCACCTTCAAGTATGCCATAATAAACGGACAGGGCGGTTGACCAAACATCAGCCTGTTTGCTTTTTCCCGTGGAAGCGAGCAGCATACCTCTTTCGTCCATAAACATACCGGGTAAAGATTGCCTGATAGTACCGGCTATTTCAAGGTATGTTTTTGAATCCTTACTTTTGATCAATTGCAGTAATTCTGCCAGTTCACTGGCGGCACGGTATTTCAAAATAGAAGGAAAGCAAAGATTTCCTGTAATAACCTGGGCATCTCTGAAACCAAAATCAACGCCCCTGATCGCATCGGTAGCATACACAATATGATTGTTTACATTGGCCGGAGGAGCATGAAAAGCTGCCCTTAAACGATCAATTAGTCTTGTACCATTCACCTCCTTCAATAGTATTTTATGATCGCCGGTTTGCTTCACATAATAATAAGCCATGTGAATAAAATAAAACTGGTCACAATAGGGTGGCAGCGTTCCCCACTCCGGCGTTCCCTGGTTTTCATAACTGTATGTACCCGGAAAGTAAATGGGCTTGCTATCGTCAATTCTTATATGATCCGCAATAGAACCTGAAGGAATCAGGCTGCCGCCTTTTGTTATCCAGGTTTGATCGCACTGGGTAGAAGCTGTTAATAACAGCATGTGCAACTGTTCTTTCTTTGAAATGAATCCTGTTTCAAGAGACATAGCATAATCGCGGATCCAGAAAGAAGGATAGGCATCTCTTCCACCGGGTCTGATCAGCATTCCCCCGGTATTATTGGAACCAAAATCCTTCGAAATAAATTGCCCCGGATAAATGCGTGAAGCCTCCAGAACATCTTTAGTCATCCCTTCCAGGAAGGAAAGGTTTTCGGAACTGATAAATGATCCCTGCTGGGCATGACCCGCAGAAAAAACAAATACCAGGCAGATCAGCACCAATTTAATACACTTCATTATATAGCATTTTAGAAAAACAAGATATCCTTTCTTCACAGCTCAAAAAAATGAACTGTATAAAGATGACGTAAAGCTAATTAATACAGGAAGTAAATGTATAAGCCACCCGAAAAAGGAACAACTCGTTTTTTTTCTAAAGCAGATACTTTTTTTGCATGACGAATTATTCGTATCAGAGGCTGTCAGCATTCAGGGGTAGTGAATAGTGAAAGGTGAAAGGTGAAAGAACCAAATCACAAAAAACAAGAACCAAATAAAAATGCAAATACAAAATCCGAAGCGATAAAAGGCCCGTCATTATAAGGCGTAAGCAGATGCAGCAACTTTGAGAAACTATGCAAGCCGAAGCAAGCTCATTGAAGCGAAGCGGAGCAATAAACCCATTTATAGAATATAATCCGTATCCCAATTGTGGGATTGCCTACCGGCAGGTAGGCAGGCTTCGATCCTTTAAAAATATTACACATCATTAAGATCAGTTTAAGGTGTCGCAATGACGGTTAAATCCGAAGCGAAATGCAATCTCAAATTCAAAATCTCAAATCTCAAATCCCCCCCGCTACGCGTAAATAATCCTCCTGTATTCGGTGGGGGTCATTTGCTTGTATTTTTTAAACTGCCTGTTAAAATTGGCTAAGCTGTTGTAGCCGCATTCATATGCCACATCAACAATATTCTGATCTTTTTCCGAAAGTTTTTTGCAGGCATAGCCGATTCTCAATGTATTTAAATATTCTACAAAAGTTACCCTGTAGTTTTCTTTAAAAAAATTACTGAAGGTGGTAACCGCCATATTAGCGATAGAGGCCACTTTCGATAAGGTAATGTCCTGATCGAAGTTTTGAATCAGGTATTCGGTTATTTTGTTCAGCCGGTCGGAGCTTTTTACATTCACTGTTTTTGCAAAACCAGGACTTGCCAGTAATTCATATTCAGCCGTACGGGATAATGTATCAAAGATGAGCAGGAGGGAAGACAGGCGCTGAAGCCCATTCATATCGGGCATCTTTTCCATTAGTGCAGTAATTTCAGCTTTGGCTTTGCCGTTAATTACCATGCCCCGGTTAGACGATTCCAAAAAACGTTTAAAGGCTTCCATCTCCGGGATATTAAGAAAATTTTCGCCCAGGAAATCATCTTTAAAATGGATCACTATCGCTTCTGCCGGGTAATCCATCTGGCCGTTAATGAATTTTGGATCATTTACCCACACATGGGGCAGGAAGGGGCCCATACATACCAGGTCGCCTTCATCGAATTTTCCGATATGATCACCCACCATGCGGCGTCCGTTACTTTTTAGAACCAATACAATTTCATATTCGGGATGGTAGTGCCAGGGGCAGGGAAATGATTTCCCCACTTCTTTAAATACAGTAAATGATTTGTCAAAATCCTTCGGTAGCCGCAGTTCAATAGATTTCATCGTTCACTTCGTTTAAAGTTAAAAAAGCATCCCCCTAATATATTGAATTATAGTGTATTCTTCCACTTTTTTGAAAAATAGTATAAGAATTATAACAAATAGTAGGAGGCTGCAACGGAATGCACAGCGGTAAAAAATGGAATAGCAGGAAGCGCTGCTTTTCCTCCCCGGTGTTTTCATTATCATAAATTTTATTTGAGCAGAGCGGTTATTGCATACCGTTATGGCTTTGTAATCCGGCAGTCACGAAAACACGAAGAAAATAAAACGGGAAGATCAGGACTTTGTGCCCTCGTGTCTTAGTGGCATATTTCTATACCGGCCCTTTTGAGACAGCCTCATTGCATTGCGTTAATCTTAAAAATATTGGGCATTTAGGTTATGAACGCCTATTTTTAGGATTCAAAACAGCAAAATTGAAATGACAAACCCTTGCACAAAAAGTACCGGAACCCTTGTATTATTATTCGTATTAATGATCGCTGCATTTACTGCCTGCCGCTCTGACCAGCATGAACCGCTCAAAATTGAAAAGCATACCAGCATTGCGCTTGTGGGCAATAACCTGGGATCGAGAATGATGAACTACGGCTATTTTGAAACAGAAATGCAGGTACGCTATCCCGATAGTATGCTCTATATCCGTAATTTTTGTGATGGTGGCAATACACCCGGCTTTAGGCCCCACGCGGCGAGGAACGATCCGTGGGCGTTTCCGGGAGCCGAAAAATTTCAAACAGAGCTTGCCACTAATTCGGGAAGTGAAGGGCATTTTGAATCTCCCGATGAGTGGCTTACCCGTCATAAGGCAGATGTGATCATCGCTTTTTTCGGGTATAATGAATCTTTCCAGGGAAAGGAAGGATTAGACAATTATAAAGCAGAACTGGATGCCTTTATCAAACATACCTTAAGTCAGCATTACAACGGCGGTTCCGCTCCGCAGGTGGCGATTGTGTCGCCTATTGCTTTTGAAGACCTGTCTGCTAAGTATGATCTTCCCAATGGGAAAAAAGAAAATGAGAACCTTTCGCTGTATACCCGGGGCATGAAAGCGGTTGCTGATTCGAACAAAGTGCTTTTTATAGATGCTTTTGCGCCTTCCAAAAAATGGTTTGGTTCTGCTAAAGAAGCTTTAACGATTGACGGATCGCAGTTGAATGACGAAGGGTATAAGAAATTATCTGTTTTACTGGCAGATGAAATTTTTGGCAAGGTTTCACCTAAGGCAGAAGCCAACAGGGAACTGGTACTGGCCGCAGTAAAAGAAAAGAACTGGATGTGGCATGATGATTATAAGATCCCCAATGGCGTGCACGTATATGGTCGCCGTTATAATCCTTTCGGCCCCGATAATTATCCTGCCGAAATAGAAAAGATCCGGCAAATGACAGCTATCCGCGATACCGCCGTATGGCTGGCAGCAAGTAAAGGAGAGCAAATGGACATTGCCGCCGCTGATAAAAACACCAGGCAGTTGCCGCCGGTTAAAACCAATTATAATCCCCAGCAAAATGGCAGCCTGAAATATTTGTATGGTGAGGAAGCGGTGAGCAAGCTTAAAGTGCCCGATGGATATAAGATTGAGCTTTTTGCTTCTGAGGAAGAATTTCCTGAGCTGGCAAAACCCATGCAAATGTCGTTCGACAATAAAGGACGTTTGTGGGTAGCTACCATGCCCAGTTACCCGCATTATAAACCGGGTGATCCCAAACCGGATGATAAGATCATCATCCTGGAAGATACCAATGCAGATGGAAAAGCGGATAAGCTCACGGTATTTGCAGATAAATTGCACCTGCCTGTTGGTTTTGAAATTGCTCCCGAAGGTGTGTATGTTTCACAGGGTACCAACCTTAAATTATTTACAGATACCGATGGAGATGACAAAGCCGATAAGGTGGAGATTTTGCTGAGTGGATTTGATGATCATGATACCCACCACAATAGCCATGCTTTTACAGTAGACCCGTCGGGCGCTATTTATAGCGGGGAAGGGGTTTTCCTGCATACCAATGTGGAAACGTCTTACGGCCCTGTACGCGCCACCAATGGCGGGTTCTACCGCTACGCGCCGCAGCTTCGTAAGCTGGAGCGTACGGCCCAGCTTTCCATTCCTAATCCGTGGGGCATAGCCTTCGATGAATGGGGACAGCCCTTCTTTGCGGAAACTTCCGGCCCCGATGTAAGGTGGATGATGCCCGGTACTGTTTTGCCAAGATACGGAGAAGCTACACACAAATCTTTCAACATAATAGAGGACGCGCATAAAGTGCGGCCAACTTCCGGGCTGGAGTTTATTTCCAGCCGCCATTTTCCCGATGAAGTGCAGGGCGACATGCTGATCAATAATACCATTGGCTTTTTGGGAACAAAGGAGCATGTGATAGAAGACAGTGGTACCGGCTATAAAAGTCATCACCGGGTAGACTTGGTTGTTAGTGAAGACCGCAACTTCCGCCCGGTAGATATGGAGTTCGCTCCTGATGGATCGCTTTACCTGATTGACTGGCATAATATACTGATCGGGCATATGCAGCACAACGCGAGGGACCCGCTGCGCGATCATATGCACGGAAGGGTTTACCGGATCACGTATCCTTCCAGGCCTTTGGTAACGCCTGCTAAAATAGACGGCGCTTCTGTTGAAGTGCTGCTCGATAATCTCAAACTACCGGAATACCGTACACGCTACAGAACACGCCGTGAGCTGAGAGGCAGGGATGCCAGTGAAGTGCTGCCCAAGCTGAAAAAATGGGTTAGTGCGCTCGATAAAAATGATCCGCGCTACGAGCACCATAAGCTGGAAGCATTGTGGGTAAGCTGGGGACTCGATAAGGTTGACCAGGATCTGCTAAAGGAAATGCTCCAGGCAAAAGATTACCGTGCAAGGGCCGCTGCGGTTAATGTAGTACGTTATACCGGCCACCAGGTGGCCAACCAGGCTGACCTGCTGATGCAGGCTGCTCGTGATGAGCATGGAAGAGTGCGACTGGAAGCCATTGTTGCGGCATCGTGGATCGGAAAGGAAAAAGGAATGCCGATACTGGAAGAAGCCGCAAAAATGCCATTAGACGAGTGGATGGTGCATGCGCATGAGGCAGCCGTGGCGCACCTTAACGGGAAGCTGGTAAAAGAGCATAAAGAAGAGCAGATCATTTCATCATTAAAGGGCGATGACCTTGCGCTTTTCAAAAAGGGGAAGGAAATATATGCCCGGGACGGATATTGTAATACCTGTCATCAGCCCGATGGTAAAGGGCTTTCCGCTTCAGGATTTCCGCCGTTGGCCAATACCAAATGGGTAACCGGAAATGAAGAACGTTTGATCAAATCAGTTTTAAAAGGGTTGTTAGGCCCCATAGAGGTGAACGGGAAGCAATATCCCGGCCAGGTGCCTATGACGCCTTTTGAAGGTTTGCTTAATGATGAGGAGGTAGCGGCAGTATTAACCTATGTAAGGAATTCATTTGGCAACCAGGCGCCTGCTGTACAACCCGATAATGTTAAAAAGGTAAGGGCAGCCATAGAAAGCAAAAAAGATTTTTATTCACCCGATCAATTGCTTGCGGAACATCCGTTGGAAAAATAAACGGGTACATATTCATTTTTAAGAGTTGAAGTAAACTCCCAAGGGGGAGATGGGGTTTTTAATTTACAGTTTGTGGTTTACCGTTGCAGGATTTCGCTTCGGATTTTGAACTTTTTGCTTCGGATTTACCCGTCATTGCGAAACCCTAAACTGATCTTAATGATGTGTAATATTTTTAAAGGGTAGAAGCAATCTCCCAATTGGGATACGGGTTATATTCTATAAATGAGTTTATTGCTCCGCTTCGCTTCAATGGGATTGCTTCGGCGTGCATAGTTCTTCTGATATCCGGCATTTTTTTGACGCCTCGCAAAGACGGGCCTTTTATGGCTTCGATTTTTTTTAGTTTACAGTTTATAGTTTGTGGTTTATAGTTGTATCTACACCCTACACCCCCTCTCTTCTCTTAACCGGATGTTAACAAATAAATGATCCTTATTAATCTGCTTACATTTGCATCTTTTAATTTGCAGGATAGGATAAAGCGGGTATACTATTCATTAAAAAAGGTCAATGAAGCGCAAACCGGGAGTACTTGGTTTACTGAAGCCATACAGCGGGCTGGTACTGCTGTTATTGTTGTTTACCCTGCTGAGCAATGGCATCAACCTGTGGCTTCCCAAAATCATAGCAAACGGTATAGATGCATTTACGGCAGGCAGTTTTGTATTGTATCCCGTGCTCGTTAAGTTTTCGGTGGCCATATTGTGCATATTCCTGTTTACTTACCTGCAGAACATCATACAAACCTATGCCTCGGAAAGGGTGGCAAGGGATCTCAGGACAAAGCTATCCCATAAACTCTCTGTGCAAACAGCGGCTTTTATTGAAAAGGCCAATCCTTCCAAATTGCTTACCAATCTTACCGCCGATGTTGATTCTATTAAGATGTTCATTTCGCAGGCTATTGTGTCGGTTATATCTTCTGTGTTTATTATCACCGGCGCCAGTATTTTACTCATCAGCATCAACTGGAAGCTGGCTTTATGCATTATAGCCATCATACCCATCATTGGCATCACTTTTTTTTGGGTGCTGCGTAAGGTAAGAGCGTTGTTTATTCAAAGCAGGGCGGTGATTGACCGGTTGAACAAGATCATTAATGAAAGCATCCTGGGCGCGGCGCTCATACGCGTAGTAAATGCACAGCAAATAGAGTACAATAAATTTTTTGATGCCAACACTAAAGCTAAAGATTTCGGGCTGGCTATCCTGCGGCTTTTTGCGGGGCTTATTCCTGTAATTACTTTTACGGCTAATATGGCGGCATTAACCATCCTGGCGCTGGGTGGTCATTTTGTAATTAGCGGTAGCATGAGCCTCGGTGATTTCGCGGCTTTCAACAGCTATTTATCCATGCTCATCTTTCCTATACTCATCATTGGCTTCATGAGCAATGTGATTGCGCAGGCCACGGCTTCCTATGATCGCATAAGAATGGTGCTTGAAACGCCCGCCCCGGCTGAAGCAGGAACCGTTACGGCCACGTTGCAGGGTGAGATTGAACTGAAGGATGTGAGCCTGGCATATGGGCAAACCCCTGTTTTAAAAGATATATCATTTACCATAAGCCGGGGTTCAAGAACGGCGATCATTGGGCCTACCGCCGCCGGTAAAACACAATTGCTCTATTTACTTACAGGACTGGTAAAGCCCGACTCCGGCTCCGTAACATTCGATGGTGAAAATATGGAGCGCTATAACAGCACGTCTTTTTACAGCCAGGTTGGATTTGTTTTCCAGGACAGCATTATTTTTAATATGAGCATCCGCGAAAATATAGCTTTCAGTGATACCGTAACAGACGCATCGCTTGCCAAAGCCGTGGAAACAGCAGAGCTAAAGGAGTTCATTGACCTCTTGCCTGATCAGTTGGGTACCGTTGTTGCTGAACGCGGTTCCAGTCTTTCGGGCGGACAAAAACAACGTATTATGCTGGCCCGCGCGCTGGCTATTGAACCTAAGATATTATTGTTAGATGACTTTACCGCGCGGGTTGATAATAACACCGAGAAGCGGATATTGGAAAACCTGCAGCGAAATTATCCCGGACTTACGCTTATCTCCGTTACACAAAAAATTGCCACCGTGGAAGCATATGACCAGATCATACTGCTCATGCAGGGCGAGCTTATCGCCAGTGGCAGGCATGAAGAACTGGTGCGTACCAGTCCCGAATATGTGCAGCTATTGAATGCTCAACAAAGCACCAGTAATTATGAACTACAATCTTAATGCGCTTTCGGAACAGCAGCAAAAAACATCTGCCTATGCTGCCCTTAAAGGTTTGCTAAGGCTCATCGCGCATGAAAAGCGCAACATGGTACTTGCCTTCATAGCTATAGTGCTTAATTCCGGTCTCAACCTGCTGGGCCCTTTTTTGATAGGATATGCCATTGATCATTATATAGCGCAAAAGCAATATCATGGTCTGCTCGTCTTTTCAGGCATATTGCTGGTCATTTATTTGCTGGCGTTGTTTACCAGCTATTTTCAAACGCAACTGATGGGAAGCATAGGGCAACGCCTGCTGTTCACTTTGCGCAATGCCATATTTAATAAGCTGCAGGTTTTGCCCGTTGCTTTTTTCCAGGCCAATAAAGCGGGCGACCTGATTTCGCGCGTTAATAATGACACAGATAAATTGAATACCTTTTTCTCACAATCATTAGTGCAGTTTATCGGGAGCATTGTGATTATGACGGGCGCAGGTATTTTTTTACTGGTCATTAATGTGCAGCTCGGCGCAGCCACGCTTATACCGGCATTGCTTATTTTAATATTTACAAAGCTGGTATCGCCGTGGATCAAAAAAAAGAATGCCGTTAATATGTCGGCCGTTGGGGGCATGAGCGCGCAGGTACAGGAAAGCCTTAATAATTTTAAGGTGATCGTTGCTTTTAACCGTCGCGATTATTTCCGGAAACGCTTTGATGAAGCCAACCGGCATAACTATACAACCGCTATAGGCGCAGGGCTTGCCAGTAACACTTTATTACCGGTTTATAGTTTATTGTCGGGACTGGCGCAACTGATTGTATTGCTGTATGGCATATACCTGATTGCCGCCGGTAGTTTTTCCATCGGGCTGCTGGTGAGCTATTTAGCCTATGCCACGCAGTTTTATAATCCGCTGCGACAACTTGCTACGTTATGGGCCAGCTTCCAGGTAGCCATGGCCGGGTGGGACAGGATAGCGCAAATACTTTCCTTAGATACCAACCTTGCAGTAGTTGAGGATATACCCGCGGAAACGGGCTCCGCAGCAGTTGTGGAATTCAGGAACGTACATTTCGGTTATGCGGAAGGGAAAGAAATACTGCACAATATCAGCCTGCAGCTCCAAAAAGGTAAAACCTATGCTTTTGTGGGTCCCACAGGCGGAGGCAAAACCACTACTGCATCATTGATCGCAAGATTATACGATCCTGTTTCGGGTACGGTGCTGCTGAATGGTAAGGACCTGCGTGCATACCAGCCGGAAGCGCTTTCTAAAAAGGTTGGATTTATACTGCAGGAGCCTTTTTTATTTACAGGAACGGTAAGGGAGAATATTTTATATGGCAATGAACAATATCATCATTACAATAATGAACAACTGGAACACGTGATCAAAGAAGCCGGGCTGCAAAGTTTGCTTACCATCTTTGAGAACGGGCTGCTCACCACTGTATCTTCCGGTGGCGACAGCATCAGCCTCGGGCAGAAGCAACTGATTGCTTTTATGCGTGCCGTGCTGCGTAACCCGGATATCCTTATTTTAGACGAGGCCACCGCCAATATTGATACCGTTACGGAACAAATGCTGGAGGAAATATTAAACAAGCTGCCACCCCATACTACCCGCATTATCATTGCGCATCGTTTAAACACCATTCGCAATGCCGATGAAATATTTTTTGTAAATGCAGGCGAAGTGACCCGTGCGGGGTCCTTTAATGAGGCGATAGATAAGCTGCTGAACGATAAAAGAGTGAGTTGATAAGGATAGTTCGGTAGCAAATCCATAGAGGTATTTATGTGGCACCGGGTATGCATGCACGTTAGCCTGACTGTGAAGCCCCCCTTGCGAACAAAAGTTTTGACAGGCAACATGGTGTTAAGCCGATCAAATGATATCTGTATGTTCGCGCCGGGGTCTTCATGAAAAGCCACTGCGTGCTGGCCATGAGACCCTGGCGCAATCATTCGCCGGAGTCTCGCGCCCCACACAATAGCCAGGCTTTGAAGACCCCGTTGGGAACAGACTTATATGTACTTCCGGATATCTTTCCTGAAAACGATGTATGCGCCTTGTATGTCTTACCAAGGAAAATTTCCTCCATTTGGGTTGGCAAACAAACCCAGGTGCAGGATTCCTGCTGGTGAAAGCAGACGGTAAATTTAAATTCGCGCCGGGGTCACCCTCTGCACGATTGCCGGCCTGTGAAGCCCCCCGTTAGGAAGAAGATGGCAGTGAAGTTGCATTACAGACCCAGGATTTTTTTTAATTTTTAAGAAATAAATGAATAGGTTTGATAACCATTGCAGTTTTCACCCTATGTAATACCAATATCCAACTCATCCAATTCCATGTATATGATTTAACGGATAAGAACTGAACCGTAATATCCATTTATATTGCTATGAAGACTGTGCCGTTGAAGCAAAGCCGTTTGTAAACGCTTAGAAGCGTTTTAAGCGTTTATAAATACTTGAAAATGAATTTTGTTGCGTAAAGCAAAGCTTTGTACGAAACCCTAAAACGAATTTTCGTTCCTTTTGAAAAAGACTTTCAATGCGAAATCACCGACCGGTATCTTATTAAAGCCGACAAATCCGAAACCTGAAGAAATATCAGATTACGACAGGCAAAAAGTAACCAACTGGAAAATATTATTAACTTTCAGTCAGTAAATTTAGTATATGCCGATTTACCTGGATGCTCACTCACTTCCCAGCGTAACTGCAAAAGATGTGGCCGAAGCACATCAAAGCGATCTTCTGCATCAGCCTGAGTTTGATTGCAAGTGCCTGACTTACTGGTTTGATCCAAGTAGAAATTCTGCATTCTGTTTAATTGAAGCGCCGGATATGGATGCGGTAACGAAGTTACATGAAAAATCGCATGGACTTATACCTAATAAAATTATTGAAGTAAGCAGTTCTGCAGTAGAATCTTTTTTAGGCAGAATACATGATCCTGATGATGCAGCCGTTTTTAGTAACGGATTGAAGGTTTTTTCTGATCCGTCTTTTCGTGTCTTAATGATTACACAAATCAATGATCCAATTCTTTTACAGCATCAATTAGGAGTTGAAAAAACTAATGAACTGATTAGCCTTCACAATGCAATAGTGAGAAAAAATATAGCTGTCCATGGAGGTAGCGAAGCAGAACATAGTGGGTATGGATTAATTGCATCGTTTACTTCAGCCTATCAGGCACTTAATTGTGCTTTAACTATGCAAAAAGATGTGCAAGCACAGGAAACAGACGCACTTGAGTTCAGAATAAGCATTAGTGGAGGGGAGCCTGTTGAAAGCAACAGTAAACTTTTTGGAGACTCCATTCAATTTGCCAGTCATCTCTGTGCCATTACTGATCACCACCACATAGCATTATCTTCTAATGTGAAAGAACTATTAGTATCCTATGAGCACTATCAAAAGAACAGGCACAATCTGATGAATTTAGCTCCTCCTGAGGAAAAATTTCTTAAATCGCTTTTTTCAATTTTGGAGAAGCAATCGCAGCTATCGGAATTTGGTATAAAAGATTATTGCCATTTTTTTGCTATGAGTCAATCTCAGGTTTACAGAAAAATCATTAAGTTAACCGGCTTATCGTTTAATACATTCTTAATGGAATACCGGCTTCAGCAAGCCAAAGAACGGATGAAAAAACAATGTTACTCCATTTCACAAATTACGTTTGATTCCGGATTCACAAGCCCATCTTATTTTACCAAATGCTTTAAAAGGAAATTTGGTCTCCTGCCAAAAGCATATATTGATTTAGTTCATTAAGCCCTATGCTCATTTACCGGCGCATTAGAATTACTATTTTTTGAACGAATTGTTATAGGCTTGCACTTCCCGGTGGGAGTATCTTTATACAACAAATAATCATTAAATTTTTTTTTATGAAAACAACAATCAAAATAACCGCACTGGTATTTGCAATACTATTTATGACTTCTACTGCTGTCAAGGCTCAAACCGAAAATACAAAATCAGAATCTAAAACAATGAAAACCTACGTAATCGAAAGAGAAATGCCGGGAGCGGGAATGCTAACGCCGGAACAATTAAAAGGAGCTTCACAGACTTCCTGCACGGTTCTGACTGAAATAGGGCCAAAAATCCAGTGGATGCATAGTTATGTTACCGGCAACAAGATTTATTGTGTTTACAAGGCAGAGAATGAAAAACTAATCCTCGATCATGCTAAGAAAGCGGGGTTTCCTGCCAACAAGGTTAGTGAAGTAGTAACAATGATTAGTCCGGAAACGGCAAAGCAATAAAATTTTACTTATCAAATAAAGGCCCTGCATGTGTCGGGGCTTTTTTGTGTATAAAGAATTTTACGTTGTATCATTTCCCCCTATGCCGTTTGTTCACAAAACATCATAATTTTTGACTACTCTCCAAACCAAAATACGCCCCTACTTAACTACCTTTTTTAATCGCATATTTAAAAGTGTGTTTGTTTAAATGGACATACCCCATTAAGTTGACACAACACGACAGAGAAGAAGAGTATTCGTACAACATTCAGTTTTGCGTCAGCAGGGGGCGACGAATAAATCCTCATCTTAGTGCTACTACTGCATCAATATTATTCAAAATGTTATTGATAAAACTCCGATTAATTTATTGATAAATAATGCAGGAGTAGGCGGAAGAAATTTTTTGTTAGAAACCGCTTCCAGTCAAGAGTTGCTGGAATTATTTCAAGTTCATTTCACGTTTCACCAGTTGGTAAAGATGGCCTATACTGTTCTATTTCCGGCCGATCATGCCTTTTCGCTTCGCCCATTTCCATATTTCAAACCATAATACAGAAACGGCGGCGGCAGCGCTGCAAATCAGTAATTCTACCGGAGAAAGCGGTATAAGTGTAAAGAAGGTGGCTACCGGAGGAAGGTAGAGCATAACCATTAGCAACAGGATAGTGGCTGAAATGATATATACCATGAGTGGATTGTGGTTACGCATTTCAGATAGCAGCGAATAGTAAAAAGAGCGGTTGCACAGGGTAAGAAAAATATTGGCAAGTACCAGCGTAGTGAAAACCAGGCTTCTTACACCGGATTCATCATAGCCGTTTTGTACGCCATGCCGGTACATGAATAGTACGCCGGCTGTAATAACCAGCCCCTGGATAATGCTGATGGCCATTTCGTTCAGCGATAAAAAAGTAGCGGTAAACGGGCGGGGAGGAACATGCATCGCGTTTTGCTCCATGGGCTCATTTTCATATACCACCGAACAGGTAGGTCCCATAATCAGCTCCAGGAAAATAACATGAACGGGTGTAAATATGGCCGGGTATACCCATCCCAGGAAAAGGGGTAATGATACCGTGAGTATAATAGGTATGTGAATAGATATGATGTATTGCACGGCCTTTTTAATATTGGTATAAATTCTGCGGCCGATGGCTATGGCATCCACCATTCCCAGCAAATCGTCATTGGAAAGGATAAGCGCGGCCGCCTGTTTGGCTATTTCCGTTCCTTTATTACCCATGGCGATACCTATATGAGCGGCTTTTAAAGCGGGCGCGTCATTTACGCCATCGCCTGTCATGGCTACAATTTGCCGGTTGTTTTTTAAAGCATTTACGGCAGCCAGCTTGGCTTCGGGAAACATGCGGGTAAATATGTTGATGTTCATCAGCTTTTCCTGCATTCCGGCTTCGGTGAGTTGTAGTAATTGCGCTCCGTTCATGGATGATCCGGCATTTTTTAAGCCCGCCTGCTGTGCTATGGCCCTTGTGGTAACTTCATTATCGCCTGTAATAATTTTAACGGCGATACCTGCCTGGTAAAATTGTTCAAATACGGATCTGATATTGGGCTTTGGCGGATCGTAAAAGGCCACAAATCCCAGCAATTGAAAGGGTAGTTGCTGCTGCCTTGCCGGGAAGTTGTTATCCTCAAAAGAAGAAGATGCCACACCGAGCACACGGTATCCCTTTTCCGCCAGTGCGTTTACCTGCTGCAGCATGGCTGTGCTTTCCGCTTCGGTGAGTTTGCTCACAGCTATAATGGCTTCGGGCGCTCCCTTGGCCGCCACTATACGTTTGCCTGCCCGGTTTTCAAACAGGTGTGTCATCATGGGGGGTGTACCCTCCAGCGGGTATTCGTGTAGCATGGTATATTCACTGCGCTCATCATGGCCTGTATTATTTTCGTAGGCTTTGTGCAACGCTTTTTCCATCGGGTCAAAAGGCACGGGTTCGCTTGCCCACATGGCATATTGTATAACTAACCCCGCGGTTTTGTCGTATCCTTTATCGTTTTCATACAAGCTGTGGCTGGCACAGGCGTATACTGCCCGGAGGCTCATTTGGTTTTGGGTGATGGTGCCCGTTTTATCGAGACATATAACCGTAGCGCTGCCCAGGGTTTCCACTATCCGTATTTTTTTTACGATGATGCCCAACTGCATCAGCCGCCAGGAGCCCAAAGCCATAAAAGTGGTAAAAGCAACAGGTATCTCTTCGGGTAAAACGCTCATGGCAAGGGTAAGCCCTTTTAGGAGGCTGTCGGTTAAGCTGCGGCTTTCCCAATAGTTTACAAGCCATACCAATAAAAAAACAAGGATGCCGGCTATTGCCATGCCCTTTACAAATTTTTCAATTTGCCGTTGCAGGGGTGTGGCTTCTTCACGAATACCCGATATAGATTCCCCGATTTGCCCGATTTTAGTTTGCTTGCCTGTGTGCAGTACCTCGCATATGGCAAGTCCTGATACCACCAATGTGCCGCTGTATACCATGTCATCTTTTGCGCCGGCAGATTTAAATACGGAGTAAGCCTCGCCCGTGAGCATAGATTCATTAACGGAAAAGTCGTTGCTGTGTACAATTTTTCCATCTGCATTAATGGTATCGCCTTCTGCCACCAGCAGCATATCACCCATTACGATATCGCGGGTGGGAATGCTGATCATTCGGCTGTCCCTGATCACTTTGCTCCGGGGCTGATTGATCTTTTCCAATGCTTCCAGCGCCCGGCGGCTGCGGTTGTCCTGGTAAAATGAAATGCCTGAAACAATGATAATGGCGGCCAGCATAAAATAGGCCTCGCCATACTCTCCGAGGATAAGATAAATGATGGTTACCGCTATTAACAGCAAAAGCATGGGCTCTTTCAGCATTTCTAATAATATCCGCCACCACGCCCTGGCGTTGGGCATTACCTGGTGATTGGCGCCATACTGTTTTCGTGCCGCTTCCACCTGGGCTGCATTCAGCCCTGTTATATATCCGGGTATATTTATTTTAGCAGGCATGCAGTTTTTTGTACAATATTAAGCAGGTAAAATGTATAAGGGAAACTATTGTTAAGTGAAGTGTGTGTTGGGGGGCACTCCGGCGCTGAAAGATTCGCCGGGCACGCTATACGCAATAGCCTGGTTTAAATGAAAACGGAGATTCTCAATTTTTTATTGAAAATCTCCGGAATGTAGCCCGTACGAGAATCGAACTCGTGATTCATCCGTGAAAGGGATGCGTCTTAACCCCTTGACCAACGGGCCATTATCAATTTTGGGAGTGCAAAGATATAGTTACCGCCATATCCCTCCAAAACTTTTTCATAAATAGTTTCAATTCCGCTTCCGGCATGGCTAAACGGCTTTTTTACATGCATAATATAAGGTTGTTCAATCATTTCTTCCCTGTTTATAGATTGGATGTCGTAAATTTGCATCTCATTTTAAAAAGCTAAACAATTGTACAATGAGCACAGTAAAAGTTGCAATTAATGGTTTCGGAAGAATAGGACGGTTAGTATACCGCCAGATATATAATATGGAAGGCATTGACGTAGTAGCTGTCAATGATTTAACCAGCCCTACAGTGCTGGCGCATTTATTAAAATACGATACCGCACAGGGCCGCTTTAACGCCGATGTTAAGGCAACCGACAATTCGATCACAGTTAATGGCGATGAAATTAAAATATATGCTCAGAAAGACCCGGCGCAGATTCCCTGGGGAACGCACCAGGTAGATGTGGTGCTGGAATGTACCGGCTTCTTCGCCGATAAAGACAAGGCTTCGGCACACCTTACCGCAGGTGCTAAAAAAGTGGTGATATCCGCACCGGCTACCGGCGATATTAAAACCGTGGTATTTAATGTTAACCATAATATATTAGATGGCAGCGAAACGGTGATCAGCTGCGCTTCCTGCACCACCAACTGCCTGGCGCCTATGGCCGATACCTTAGACAAAAAATTCGGCATCGTTTCTGCCTTAATGACTACCATTCACGCCTACACGAACGATCAGAACACGCAGGATGCACCTCATCCCAAAGGCGATCTTCGCCGTGCAAGAGCCGCTGCACAAAATATTGTTCCCAACAGTACCGGAGCTGCAAAAGCAATCGGTTTGGTTTTGCCTCAACTGAAAGGGAAATTAGATGGCACCGCGCAGCGTGTTCCCGTTCTTACCGGCTCACTAACCGAATTAACCAGCATACTTGCTAAAAAAGTAACGGCAGAGGAAGTAAATGCCGCCATGAAAGCAGCTTCCAACGAATCGTATGGCTATAATGAAGATGAAATTGTAAGCAGTGACATCATCGGAATAACGTATGGTTCTCTTTTCGATGCTACGCAAACCAAAGTATTATCGGTTGGCGATACCCAATTAGTAAAAACAGTAAGCTGGTACGATAATGAAATGAGCTATGTGAGCCAGTTGGTGCGTACCGTTCATTATTTTGCCAAACTGATCAAATAGTATTTCATTTACCGCTACCGGTATCAATAGCGGTTTTATTGCACCCCGTTCTTAGGGCGGGATCTCTGTAATGCACCCTTAAACTATATACCATGGAAATAGTATAGACTCCTGTTATATCCGTATGCTGCTATATAAACTGCATACGGATATCATGCTGTCAGGTTCGGGTATATGCAGCAGGTAACGTCTCTTTCCGGTTGGTATCTTTAAATTGTTTGTAATATGTCTAAATTCTCTTCCTGTAATTTCAAAAATCAGAAAGCATTGGTTCGGGTTGATTTTAATGTTCCGCTCAATGACAAGCTTGAAATTACAGACGATACCCGTATGCGTGCCGCAGTGCCTACCATAAAAAAAATACTGGATGATGGCGGCATGGTTATATTAATGAGTCACCTGGGCCGGCCAAAAGGCGGTCCCGAAGAAAAATACTCTTTAAAACCGCTTATCAAACATTTAAGCGGTCTTTTGGACGGCATAACGGTTTTATTTGCCAATGACTGTATAGGAGAGCAGGCTTACACAACGGCTGGCATGATGAAGCCGGGAGAGGTATTGCTTCTTGAAAATCTTCGTTTTTATAAAGAGGAAGAACAGGGTGATGAAGCATTTGCGAAAAAGCTGGCGGGGCTTGCTGATATCTATGTAAATGACGCTTTTGGTACCGCCCACCGGGCACATGCTTCAACCGCGGTGATTGCTAAATTCTTTCCCGTAGAAAAAAGGATGTTCGGTTTGCTGATGGAAGGAGAGGTGAAGAGTGCTGAAAAAGTATTGCACCAGTCTGAAAAACCCTTTACTGCTATTATCGGTGGCGCCAAAGTATCCGATAAAATACTGATCATAGAAAATTTATTAAAGAAAGCCAACGATATCATTATCGGCGGTGGAATGGCCTATACCTTTATTAAGGCGCAGGGTGGTAAAATAGGCAAGTCCCTATGTGAAGAAGACCGCTTAGACATGGCCGATGAATTATTAAAGAAAGCAGCCGGCATGGGAGTTAATATTCATTTGCCTTCCGATTCTATTATTGCAGACCAGTTTAACGCCAGCGCAAATGTTTCTTCTGCTCCCAGTAATGCTATTCCCAACGGCTGGTTAGGATTGGATATCGGCGAGCTGGCGAGAAGTGAATTTGCCAACGTGATCAAAAGATCAAAAACCATTTTGTGGAACGGCCCGATGGGCGTTTTTGAAATGGAAAAGTTTCAGTTAGGAACCAAAGCCATTGCGGAAGCAGTAGCTGAAGCTACCGAAGATGGCGCTTACTCTTTAGTAGGCGGCGGAGATTCAGTAGCAGCCGTTAACCAGTTTGGATTTACAGATAAGGTGAGCTATGTGTCTACGGGCGGCGGCGCCATGCTCGAATATTTTGAAGGAAAAACATTGCCGGGCATTGCGGCGGTGTCGGCGCTATGAGATTTTAAATTTGATATTTAAGATTTGAAATGGATTCGGGTTGCAGGTTGCAGGTTGCAGGTTTCAGGGGAGTTACTGCTAATGACAGGCTGGGTTCTTCTGCTTCGGTTTTTTTTAATTTACAGTTTATTGTTTATAGTTTACGGTTGCATTTTGCTTCGAATTTCGAAGTTCCGGCTTCGGATTTTTTAATTTACAGTTTATTGTTTATAGTTTACGGTTGCATTTGGCTTCGGATTTCAAACTTTCTGCTTCGGATTTGAATATTGCCTGTCATGCTAAGGAACGAAGCATCTGTATATTATTTGGTTCTTGTGATTTGTGTTTTGGTGCTTTGTATTTCCATCGAATTTCGGATTTCACGGCTTCGGATTTTTTAATTTACAGTTTGTCGTTTGTCGTTTACGGTTGCATTTCGCTTCGGATTTCAAACTTTCTGCTTCGGATTTGAATATTGCCTGTCATACTAAGGAACGAAGCATCTGTATATTATTTGGTTCTTGTGATTTGTATTTTGGTGCTTTGTATTTCCATCAAATCCGTCAGTCTTCCAGCTTCAGCACGGCAAGGAAAGCTTCCTGCGGAATTTCTACGTTGCCGATCTGGCGCATGCGTTTCTTTCCTTCTTTTTGCTTTTCCAATAGCTTGCGTTTACGGCTGATATCGCCGCCATAACATTTTGCCGTAACATCTTTACGCATAGCCGAGATCGTTTCCCGGGCCAGTATTTTTGCGCCAATAGCCGCCTGTATGGCTATTTGAAATTGCTGGCGGGGCACCAGCTCTTTTAATTTTTCGCAAAGCTTTCTGCCAAAATCCTGCCCTTTGCTGCGATGGATCAATGCGCTTAACGCGTCTACTTTGTCACCATTTAATAAAATATCCATCTTCACAATATCGGCTTCGCGGTAACCTATAGGATGATAATCAAATGAGGCATAGCCACGCGTCTGGCTTTTTAATTTATCGTAAAAGTCGAATACAATTTCGGTAAGCGGCATTTCAAATACCAGCTCCACACGGGTAGTGGTAAGGTAGCTCTGGTTAATGAGCATACCTCTTTTACCAAGGCATAACGTCATTATATTGCCGATATATTCCGGTTTGGTAATGATCTGCGCTTTAATATAAGGTTCTTCAATCCTTTCCGTTTTTACCGGGTCGGGAAACTCGGTAGGATTATTTACAATCACTTTTTCCCCTTTGGTGGTATAGGCTATAAAGCTTACGTTGGGTACCGTGGTAATAACCGTTTGGTTAAATTCTCTTTCTAAGCGTTCCTGTATGATCTCCATATGCAGGAGTCCTAAAAAGCCGCAGCGGAAACCAAACCCTAAGGCCTGCGAGGTTTCCAGCTCAAACGTAAGAGACGCGTCATTCAACTGCAGCTTATCCATACAGTCGCGCAGCTCCTCAAACTCATCCGTGTTTACCGGAAAAATACCGGCAAATACCATGGGCTTTACTTCCTGGAATCCTTTAATGATTTCCTGCGTGGGATTAACCGTGGTGGTGATCGTATCACCCACTTTTACTTCTTTCGCGTTTTTGATACCTGTAATAATATAGCCCACATCGCCGCATTTCACTTCCTGCTTTTCGGTCATCTTCAGCTTCAGGATGCCTATCTCATCTGCTTCGTACTCCTGGTTGGTGGAAACGAACTTTACCTTATCACCTTTTTTAATAGAACCGTTTAATATACGGTAATACACGATAATACCCCTGAAGCTGTTGAATACACTATCGAAGATCAGCGCCTGTAAAGGGGCAGTAGGATTTCCTTTGGGAGGAGGTATCCTGTTTACAATGGCATCAAGGATGCCATCTATGCCTATACCTGTGCGGCCGCTGGCCAACAGGATTTCTTCCGGCTTGCAGCCAATCAGCTCAATGATCTGATCCTTCACTTCTTCGATCATGGCGCCATCCATATCTATTTTATTGATCACCGGAATGATCTCCAGGTCGTTGTCAATAGCCAGATAGAGGTTGCTGATCGTTTGCGCCTGTATGCCCTGTGTGGCATCTACCAGTAGTAAAGCGCCTTCGCAGGCGGCCAGCGCACGGCTTACTTCATAGCTGAAATCCACATGTCCGGGTGTATCAATCAGGTTCAGCGTATATTTTTCGCCATCGGAATGCGTGTAATCAATTTGAATGGCATGACTTTTAATCGTAATGCCTTTTTCTCTTTCAAGATCCATATCGTCTAATACCTGGTCCATCATATCACGGTCACTGATGGTATTGGTAACCTGTAATAAGCGGTCGGCCAGCGTGCTTTTACCGTGGTCAATATGGGCTATTATACAAAAATTCCGGATATGCTTCATGTACGCTGTTCCTTTAAAGCGGAACTCCTTTTATTTTTTTGAACGGGCAAAGGTAAGTGTTTTGACTATCAATTTAAAGCGGGAGTTTAGAGGGGCGCATTTCAAATTGTCGCCAGTTGGTGCGGACATTATGTCCGTCAACTTAAGTTTTTTTAGAGGAGGAAACTGCATCTCACCTTCCGGCACGTGGAGACACGTGCCGGGGCAATCGCCGTGGTACGTGTCTCACGTACCACCACCAGGGCTTCTTTTTATTTAAGTTGACGGCTATGGTGCGGACACCAACCGGGGCGGCGAACCCGCTACCGGTCGGTGTCTCACCGACCGGAAAGTTGTACATGGAGCGAAAAATTGAAATACGCCCGTTTAGAGCGGTTTGTTATGCGTTTGCAGGTATTGCTGCCGCACCACCTTTGCTGTTTTATGATCACCGGTGTGGCTCCATCCCGGCGGCATGATAAGGTACAGTAATTTATTTTTGAAGCCGGGCGCTTTGCGGATATCATGCCATAATGCGCCAAATTCTCCAAAATTTACATCTATGAAACTATTGGCATTCATGGGCCGGGTAATGCCATATTCAACAGGCATTTCCTTGTGTTCATTTTCAAAAGTTCCAAAAGCTTTATCCCATATATTCAGCAGGTTGCAGAAATTGGTATCCATGTACAACGGGTTCCTGGCATGATGCACCCGGTGATGCGACGGGGTGAGAATGATCCTGTTTAAAAATCCCATACGGCCGTCTTTCATAATATTTTCTCCCACATGAATAAAAGCGCCCCAGGTGCCATCAATAAACATGATAAAGAAAAGCAGCGGCGGATTTACGCCTGCCAGAATGCAGATCGAAGTTCGTATTACATCGGCATAAGGAGCTTCTAAGAAAAAATGGGTGTATGTAACCGACAGGTTCATGGTTTGCGGTGCGTGATGGGTGGAATGCAGGCACCATAATATTCTTACCTTATGCGCCAGGAAATGATAAATGAAATGTGAAAATTCCCAGATGATATACCCGTAAATCAGCCAGTACCAGGTAAACGAAGTTTTGATAGGGGCATATTTTTCAAACAGGCCTATACAAAACGCAACGGCGGCTATAGATATGAACCGCGATACAAAACGGTTGAAAACATAAATCAGGAACGGTACTTTGTAGTCTTCAACTTTAAATTTTTTATAAGCGGCGCTTCGTATAATTTCAATAATCAGCAACAGCGGGATAAAGGGCGAAATAGCGCCCAGGATACCCTGCAGGGTAAGTAACCGGCTGTAATCGCCCGATCTGAACATGTTTACGAGCTCACCCATGCCCAAAAATCCAATCACTTCATGGTATAGTGTTTCAAAAAAATTCATATGTAAAAAAGCGCAGGGTTAATAAATATTCAGGCCAAATGCTTTTGTTAGGTACAGACTTGTTATTTTCACACAAAATTACGGATATATGGAATTACAAAAGCTGTTTGAACAGGCTGCAGGAGAAAGCAAATCGCTGTCTGAAAAGCCAAGTAATGAAACCCTGCTTCAATTGTATTCGTTGTATAAGCAATCAACAGAAGGCGATAATAATACCGAACCGCCGTCTAACCCTTTCGATTTTGTTGCTAAGGCCAAATACGAGGCCTGGCTGGGCATAAAAGGAAAAACAAAAGATGCGGCTATGCAGGAATATATCAGTCTTGTAAACAAGCTAAAAGAAAACTGATTCCCTGTTTTTGTCAGCTCATCACTCCCCTTAAATACCCTGCCGATTCAGCAATTCCCGGCAGGGCGTCTTTCATATCTTTTTCAAATTCTATACTGCATACCCCGCTATATTTTATGTTGCGTAATGCCGCTATCAGGGCGGGGAAATCAATGGCTCCACGTCCTGCCTCTATCGCTTTACCTTCTGCTTTTGCAGCGGTAACATCTTTAATATGCAGATCAAAGATCCTTGAAGCATAATCTGTAACCGCATTTTCCGGCTTTGCCCCCGCACGGAAAGCATGTCCTATATCCAAACAGAGCCCCATGCGTTTGTCCATTTTGCTGATGCGGTCATACACGTCCTTAGGAGCCGGGTACAATTTATCTTCCGGCCCGTGATTATGAATGGCCATCCTGATATTATATTCTTTTACTTTTTTTTCTGTATACGCCAGCAGGTCGTAACCCGGAACGCCAATGATCAGGTTCACACCTACCCGTTTTGCATAATCAAAAGCGCGGTCAACCTCCGCTTCCGTTTTCATATATATAACGCCCACGGTATATACCTGTATGCCCCCGGCTTTAAATTGGGCCAGCACTTCATCAATGGTTTGTTGTGAGCTGTTTAATGGGAGATGAAAGTCTTTAACAGAGAGGTTACTTATGCCCACGCGGTTCATGATGGCAATGGTTTGATCTATAGTGTAATTAACAAAAGAATAACCTGCCATTCCTGTTTGTAAAAACGCTTGTTTTATCATTGTTTTGTTTCGAACAACATTTGCGGCGCCCGAAAACGGCAACAGGGAAGAGGCTGATAAAGCAATAGCAGAGGTTTGGATGAATTTTCTTCTTGACGACATACGGTATACTTTTATAAATTGAAATTTAAGGTAAGCAATTTTTGCTTATCACCCGTATCGTGAAAATGCATTGCTGCTTACCGTATCCGTTTTTTCCGTGCAATGCAGAAGATGCAGCGGCAGGGTTTGCCGTTTGCCTTATGATCTTTACATTTACAGGAGGGTTAGCACCGTTGATGAATATAAAACTATATCCATGCCTTTAAGAAATTTTTCATTCAGGAACATTGCAGTAGAAACATTTAATCAGGCAACAGAATCCATTATTTTTACCTGGAAAGAAATTGCAGCGATCTTAGGCTTAAAGCAGGATATTTATAAAAACCCGCTGCACCGCCCGCTCGGCAAACCCGTAAGCGCTATATTAATCGGGGCAGGTAACCGGGGCAATATTTATGCCGATTACGCGCTTATCCATCCCGATGAATTAAAAATGGTTGGTGTTGCCGATCAGAATGCTGTGCGTAACGGGAGGTTTGCACGAAAGCACCATATTCCTGCCATGAACCGTTTTTATAATTGGGAAGATGTTTTTGCAAGGGATAAATTTGCCGATGCCGTAATTATCGCCACACCCGATGCTTTGCATACGGCTCCCTGCCTGCGCGCCTTGGATGCGGGTTACGATGTGTTGCTGGAAAAGCCTATAGCGCTTACGGAAAGCGAATGCAGGCTCATCCACGAAAAGGCTAAAGCTACAGGCCGCATCGTTGGCGTATGTCATGTATTACGGTATTCTCCATATTTCAAACAACTCAAAGAGATCATTACTTCCGGCACCATCGGCGACATTGTAAGCGTGCAGCATATGGAACCGATAGGGTTCGATCATATGGCGCATTCTTATGTGCGCGGTAACTGGCATAACAGCACCAAGTCTTCACCCATTATACTGGCAAAGTCCTGTCATGATACCGATATTTTACGGTGGCTAATTAATGAGCCTGTGGAAGATGTGCAATGCTTTGGAGGTTTACGTTTATTTAAGGAAGAGAACGCGCCGGCAGGAAGCACAGAAAGGTGTACAGATCATTGCCCAGTGGAAGAAACCTGTCCTTTTTCTGCCCTGCAGATCTATTACCGCGACAGGAAAAGATTATATGTTTTTGATTTGCCCGAACAGCGCCGTAACTGGGATTATATTATCTTAAAAAAATTAAAGACCACCGATTATGGCCGCTGCGTATACCGTATGGATAACGACCAGCCTGATCATCTCACCGTTAATATGCGTTTTGGTAAAAATATTACCGCGGCCTTTTCTATGGAAGGGCTCACTTCCTATGAAGGGAGGGCTACCCGCATAATGGGTACAAAAGGCGATATTGTTGGCGATATGGAAGCCTATACCATCACAGATTTCCGGACAGGACAAAAAACCACCTGGAGCTTAAAAACGGATTTTCATGGCGGCGGCGATCACCGGCTGGTGCAGGACTGGGTGCAGGCCGTGGGACACCAGGATGCACAAATACTTTCTTCAACCATTGATGTTTCGGTTGTAAGCCACCTGATGGCCTTTGCCGCCGAAAGAAGCAGGCTGAATCATACCATTGAGGAAGTGAAACTGCATAAGTGAGCGGTCTTAATATCCTTCCTGCTCAAACCCGTCTTCATCTTCAAAAGATGAAGCTTCCTTACCCATATTGAGCATGGAGCCCATCAGGTCTTTGAATTCAATTTTACCGTCTAATACTTTTTTGCTGATCAGCGAGTACGACGACAGGCCGTGCAGGATCAGCTCCATCAGCAGGGCAGCTTCTTTTTCATTGGCATGAGGAAACGTTTTTTTCACAATGCTGTACAAGCCGTCTACCTTATACAATAGCTGGATCTTTTCCTTATCGGTTACATTAAATAAGATGTCTAACGTATTTCCCTTGTCGAACCAGTTAATAACAGGCCGGTAAAGGTTATCAGGTTCTTTTTGCTGTGTCTTTCTTTTCTTCAGGGTATCGGGGTTGGGAAAATACTGCACAAACTGCGTGCGGATGGCTTTGCCCAGCAAATTAAACGCTACCTGGTAAGGGCCTTCCTGCTCCCCTTCATACACCAGCTCTACTTTGCCCGTAACCGAGGGAATGATGCCGCTAAGGTCGGATATCCATACCTGCGTTTCCTTTTCTTTGTTGATGATCGCTCTTCTTTCGGCGGCGCTTACCGCGTTTTCGTATGCCGCAATGGGTAAACGGGCCGAAACACCGCTTTTCTGGTCTACCATTTCACTTGCCCTGGCTTCAAAAGCCACCTGTTCAATGAGGCGTTTTACCAGGTCGCTGATCTTTACTTTTTCCGTTTGGGCTTCCGGTATATCCGCTTCCTGTTCGGTAATGGTAAGGGAGTCTTCAATATTTTTAGGGTAATGCGTTAATATCTGGCTTTCTATACGGTCTTTCAGTGGCGTTACAATAGATCCCCGGTTCGTGTAGTCTTCGGGGTTAGCTGTAAATACAAATAATATATCAAGGGGAAGCCGCAGCTTAAACCCGCGGATCTGTATATCGCCTTCCTGTAAAATATTAAACAAAGCTACCTGTATCCTCGCCTGCAGGTCGGGCAGCTCATTGATTACAAAAATACCCCTGTTGCTTCGGGGGATGATGCCATAATGAATAACTCTTTCATCGGCAAAAGTGAGCTTAAGGTTGGCAGCCTTTATGGGATCCACATCTCCTATAAGATCGGCAACGCTTACATCGGGTGTTGCTAATTTCTCCCCGTAGCGTTCGCTGCGGTGCAGCCAGGCTACCGGCGCCGCGTCTCCTTTTTCGGCTATCAGCTCCTGCGCATAGCGTGAAAGAGGTTGGAGGGGATCGTCGTTGGTTTCACTGCCGGCAACAACCGGTATATATTCGTCCAGCAGTTCCGTCATCTGGCGGGCCATACGCGTTTTTGCCTGCCCGCGCAAGCCGAGGAATAAAATATTGTGCCGCGACAAGAGCGCTCTTTCCGTATCGGGAATAACGCTTTCATCGTATCCTATAATACCCGGAAAAGTAGGATCACCTTCCCGGAGCTTCCGGATGAGGTTATTTCTTACTTCATCTTTAATGCCCTTACTTTTATATCCCGATTTTTTTAATTCGCCTAATGTTGCGGGTAATATGTTTTTGCTCATTTGTTCATTCCTTTTTTAATATACCGTTTTTTGTTTCCCGTTTTCAAAATCCCTGAATACAAATGCACCCAGGTTATCCAATGCTGCAAAAAATGCTTTGCCATTATTGGTTTCTGTAAATTCCGTTACAAAGCGCTGCAGGTAGGGATCCGTGGCGATCATAAAAGTAGTGATGGGGATCTTTATTTTTTTGCACTGGGCCGCAAGGTTAATACAGCGGTTAATGATCTTACGGTCTAACCCGAAGCTGTTTTTATAGTATCGTTTGCCCAATTTAAGACAGGTTGGTTTTCCGTCGGTGATCATGAATATCTGCTTATTGGGATTTTTGCGCCGCCTTAAAATATCCATCGCCAGTTCCAGTCCTGCTACCGTATTGGTATGATACGGACCCACCTGCAGGTAAGGAATATCTTTAATTTCAATGGGCCATGCATCATTGCCAAACACTACAATATCCAATGTATCTTTCGGGTATTTGGTAGTGATGAGCTCGCTGAGCGCCATCGCCACTTTTTTGGCAGGTGTAATCCGGTCTTCGCCATACAGGATCATCGAATGCGAAATATCTATCATCAGCACCGTGGAAGTTTGCGATTTAAAATCCGTTTCCCTGATCTCCAGGTCGTCTTCCCCCATTTGCAACTGGTCTATGCCGTGGTTGATCTGTGCGTTGCGGATAGAGCTCACAAAATCTATCTGCTCCAGCGTATCACCAAACTGGAAAGGCCGGGTTTCGGGATTGATCTCATCGCCCTGGCCCGGTTTAAAAGTCTGATGATTGCCTTTTTTGGTTTTTTTAAGCTTACCAAAAATTTCTTCTAAGCTCCTTTTGCGTATCCCTTTTTCGGTTTTGGGTGTAATGCTGATAGATCCGCTCTCCCTGTTTTCGTCAATATACCCTTTATCTCTTAATTCGTCAATAAAGTCGCCCATACCGTATTCGTCATCGGTTAACTGGTATTGTTTGTCTAATTGCGTAAGCCAGTTCAGCGCTTCGCCCGCATCGCCGCTGGTATAGGTAAGCAATTGCATGAACAGGTCGAGCAATTGTTCAAACCGGCTTTTGCCGTTTTGCCGCGGATCGTATAGTGAAAAATGAAACCCTAACATATCAACTCCTTCTTTTTTTAACAGGCGCATTGCATGAGGTAAAACCGGAAGCAGGAAGCAGGTTGCATGGCGTGATCAATCGTTGAAGCAGTACAATTTGTGTTTTACCTCTTACAGTTGCCCTGCAATTTAAGACTTTCGCGGCAGATAGGGATGTTATAAGTTCCGGGGTCCCGGCCGCCGTGTTCTGTACTTCAATGAATTCGAAGTAGTACAGGCATCTCCCATGGGGTCTGTAATGCGCAGGAACACACTAAAACCGCCATCTGCGAGGCAATCTATACCATATACTAAAAAAATAGCAGTTTTTGATAAAAAATGAATAGGTTTGAAATGGTTTCAATCCGCACCGCTATAACGCCCGGCAATCAACCCGTTTTATTCCATTTGTATAATTTTTGACTCAGCGGGATAATAAAGGGATATCCCTGTTAGGCGTTTGTAAACGCTTAAAAGCGACTATAAGTGCTTACAAGCGTTTATAAGTATTTATAAATAAACTAAGTTGCGTAAAGCGATGAGTTACCAGCAATTAAGTAACACCCTAATAATTAAAGTCCCATACGGAATGACGCCTGAAGAATTTAAACAACGTATCATAACCGACAGCTTAGACACAATCTTGACGGACATTTTATTAAGCGATGAAGCTAAGCATGTAACAATAGATCAACAAAACCTAATTAGGAAAAGTCTTTCAGAGAAATTCAACGTTCCTATCGATTCAATAAATTTGATTATTGTTGGATCGGCGAAACTTGGATTTTCGATTTCGGAAAAAAAGAATAAAATAGACAATTCAGTTCTTCCGAGATATAGACAATTCAGTCCTCAATCTGATATTGATTTGGCTATTATTTGTACTCCAATTTTCGAAATACTTTGGAATGAGTTGTCGAAGTACTCCTTTAGCGTACCATATTATCCATGGCAGTCGAATAAGTTTGGGAATTATTTGGTTTGTGGTTGGATCAGACCTGACTTTTTTCCTCAAAGAGTTAGGCTAAGAAAATGCGACGATTGGTGGGATACTTTCAGATATTTGTCTTCTCGCCAGGTATTAGGTCGACGAAGAATTAGAGGTGGGCTATTTTACAACTTAGAGCAATTGAAAACTTATCAAAGCAAAGCACTTTTAGAATGTATAAATATTGAAAAACTAAAATAATGAAAACGGCATCAAATAATAAAAAGATTCGGGAAATAATCACTTTAGTAAAAGAAGGGAAAGTTATACCACGTCCTGAATTTCAAAGAAGACTAGTTTGGTCAAGAGAGGATAAAAATCATTTTATTGACACAATATTGAGAGGTTTTCCTTTCCCTGAGATTTATTTGGCTGATGGAGACATCAATTTAGAAACAGGTGAAGGAACTCAGCTTCTTGTCGATGGTTTACAAAGAGTTAATACGATGTTTCAATACTTCACTGGCGATAAGGAGCTTAAGTTGCTTAATGTACCTAGTTATGAAGAATTGGGAAAAGACGAAAAACAGCAATTCTTGCAATATGATGTTGCAGTCAGAGATTTAGGCACAGTGTCTAAAGAGCAAATAATAGAAGTTTTTAAGAGACTTAATGCGACAAAATATTCATTACTTGACATAGAAATTAGTAACGCAGTTTATGCCGGAGAATTAAAAAAAGCCAGTGAAACTTTTGCTTCAAATTATTTTTTTGAAAAGCATAATGTATTTAATGCCGCAGACTACAAACGCATGGGAGATTTACGGTATTGCTTAACAATAATTGCAACCTATTTGGTAGGTTACTTTAATAGAGATGAAGTATTTGAAGAATTGCTGGATAGATATAATGATGATTTTCCATTAAAAGATGAAATTAGTGCAAGATTGCAGAGAGTAATGGATTTTATTGAAGAATGTGGTTTTGATTCAAAATCAAGAATCTGGAGAAAAGCTGATTTATATTCAGTTTTTATAGAACTAGATTCAGCTTTGAATATACAAGCCATCAAATTACAGCCAGGAGACGTTCTTGCTAATTTAGAAGGTTTTTTCGATGGAATTAATTCGCAAGCAGGAGATTTGAAATTTGCACAAAATGTTTATTATAAGGCGGCTTTACAGGCAACTAATGATAGATTGAATAGAGTTCGTCGTGGATTAATTATAAGCCAAATTCTTTTAGGGACTACGCTGGATCAAATCGAAGAAAAATTAAAAGAAGAAGGTCTTGCATAGATAACTGCTGGTAATAACTAAGCTTTCGTTGCGTCCGAAGGACGAAAAATGAAAGCGTTGTTGAAC
>NZ_DAOMQT010000019.1:0-78889 GCF_035445465.1 Agriterribacter sp. | reverse complement strand
CTTTTATACCTTGCAGTCCCTTATTGATGTTGTAAAGTTTACGCTTCGGCATCAAGTTTCTTTCCAATCGTCTTTTGACAAACCTGTTTCCCGTTTTTTTCGTATAATGAATATGTAAGTAATATTATAGGTATTGTTTTCATAAACACCAATCCTTTCTTCTAAGCCCAATCTCCTCCCTGGAACCTCTATACAGTTACAGAAAAAAAATTAATATGAACCGATTCGTACGCAATTTAGTCCAGGGTTGTTTGCTGTTATTTATTGTGGGAGCAGGAATAACTTCCTTACAGGCACAGTCTTCCGTGTTTAATCCCAGCGATCCTGTTGTAGTATATAACCCCAGTAATCCGCCAACGGAGCCCGTTTTTGGACAACCAGGGAAATGGGTGAAGAGGAACCGGGTTAACTGGAATACTTCGTCATTTAAAGCTTATATATATAAAGGGGTACCGTTCAGATTAAAATGGCCCAAAAATTATGATGCTTCGGGAAATACCAAATATCCCTTATTTGTCTTCTTCCATGGCAGGGGCGAATGGGGAAACCTATATGATAATGAATACCAGCTATATCATGGCGGAGAGTTACATAAAAACGCTGTTGATAATGAGCTATATGATGGTTTTCTTTTATATCCGCAATCTACCAATTCAACTGAAACCTGGCTTTCCGAAAAAAGACAGTTTGTGATGGAACTGGTAGAAAATTTTCTTATCCCTCAGGTTAATATTGACCCTTTTAGGATCACTGTAGACGGGCTTTCAGCAGGCGGGCTTGCTACTTGGAAGTTTTTTGAGTCGTATCCAAAGCTGGTTGCCGGTTGCCTGCCTATCAGTAATGCCTCCTCAGCCTTTAGCAATATTGTAATAGATAATAAATTTACACCAATATGGTTATTCCAGGGTGCCTTGGATGTGAACCCTTCTCCGGTTTCTGCTCAATATCTGCGGAATGTAGCAGAAAATGCCGGGGGAAACTTTACATATACGGAATACCCTAATTTAGGACATGGCGCCTGGTATGCTGCCTGGGGTGAGTCGGACTATTTCCCTTTTTTAAGCAGGGCAAATAAAGCCAATCCGTGGCCCTTATATGGCAGAACGGAATTCTGTAATACAGGACCTGGGGCTATTAATACAACTATTGGTGTTACTGCCGGCTTCAATGAATACCAATGGAGAAAAAACGGTGAATTGCTGACGGGGGTGGGAACCTCCTCTAATACGCTTACAGTGACTGATATTGGTGTTTATTCCTGCCGTATCCGGAAAGGGACAACCTGGTCGGAATGGTCGCCAATACCGGTTGAGATAAAATACAAGACAGTCACTATACCACCTACTATAAAAGTGAGCGGACAGGCAAGTAGAGTATTGCCTGCCCCGGATGGAAAAACAACTGTGAGTCTTGAAGTACCATCGGGATATGCTGCTTACAGGTGGGAAAAAGTAGGAAGCTCAAACCCTCTTAGTACAACTAGTATGCTTATTGGGGCTACTGCAGGTGATTATAAAGTACAGGTTACGGAACAATTTGGTTGTTCAAGCGCATTTACAGATCTATTTAAGGTCATTAATGCTAATGGTCCTAATAAACCGGATGTGGCAACCGGACTGATCGCTATCCCTCTTTCCTATACTTCTTTGAAATTGAACTGGAGCAGTAATCCCAACCCAGTGTATCCTCAAACCGGTTTTGAGATATACCAGGCAACCCAATCCGGAGGGCCTTATCAATTTGTAAGCCTTGTTAACGGGGATGTGTTTTCATTTGTAAAGGAGGGCTTAATTCCGGGAGTTAAATATTACTATATTGTTAGAGCTGTCAATAATACGGCGGCTGCACCGGTTTCAAATGAAGCTTCCGCTACTACGCAAAAAGATACCAATCCCCCAACAGCTCCTGGTAATTTGCATATAACAGGCTCAACCAGGAATTATATATCGCTTGCCTGGGGAGAATCAACGGATGATGTGGGTATGAATCATTATGAGATTTATGTCAATGGCATCAAATCTTATGTTACTTCGGAGACTGAGTATACGGTATATGGTTTGGAGTATGGTAAGTCATATAACTTTACCATTAAAGCAGTTGATATTGCCGGTAACAAATCTGCGCCCAGCAACCAGGTAACTGCTCAGCCCCTGGCTAAAGGTTTAACTTTTAAACATTATACAGGTAGCTGGGATAATTTGCCGGACTTTAACTTACTTACACCCATTTCAACCGGCGTGGTGCCTAATGTAACGCTTGAAAATGCCAGCCAGGCAGAGAATTACGCTTTCCTGTGGGAGGGTTTTATCCGTATCCCCACAGACGGATACTATGTTTTCAGCAGCACTTCGGATGATGGCAGTAAAGTATACCTCGATCTTAATAGCAGCCATACTTCCTCTCCTTATAGTCATACGGCAACGGCGCAGGTGAATAACGACGGACTCCATGGCTCTCAGACTGTAAACAGTTCGCGAATTTCACTTTCGGCCGGGGTATATCCGATAGCGATAACTTTCTTTCAAAAAGGAGGAGGCGCAAATATGGGAATATCCTGGAGGAGAGTTAATCAGAATGGCACTAACACTTTTTGGTCGGGTGCAGTTCCGGATTCTGCTTTTGTAGATCCTCTTCCGCCTCCTTCAGGCACGGTTCCTGCAAAGGCATCAAACCTTACCGCTACAGCGGTTTCCTTTAAAAGAATTAACCTTACATGGAGCGACAACAGCAATAATGAGACATCTTTTGAACTATACCGATCCGCAAACCCTTTGGATGGCTTTATCACTGTTGGAGTATTACCTGCCAATACCACCAGCTTTGCAGATACATTAGTTGAACCTTCTACCACTTATTATTATAAGGTGAGGGCGATCAATCAGTATGGAGAATCTCCTTTTGATAAAGTAGGACCGGGCGTGGATTATGCTTATTACGAAAGAACGGGCATGTCGGTAGTGCCTGATTTCAGTTCAATGAATCCGCTTAAAACGGGCAGGGTAAATACATTTGGATTGGGAATGCAATTAAGAGGAGATAATTTCGCGTTAAAGTTTGAAGGGTTTATTACAGTACCTACTACGGGAAGCTATACTTTCTATCTCAAATCTGATGACGGATCAAGGTTATACATCAATAACAATCAGGTGGTAAACAATGACGGACTACACGATGCTTCTGGCGAAGCAAGCGGCTCAGTTCAGTTAGATGCAGGCACATACCCGATAAGAGTTACCTTTTTTGAGGCAACAGGGGGTGAGGCCCTAACCGTAAGTTATCAGGGACCGGGTATTAATAAGCAAACAATACCGGGCAATGTTTTGGGAGATATACTGGCAAACGCAACTACGCTTGCTGCCCCGCCTGCACCTGTAGCTCCGGGTAGCTTAATTGCTGTTGCAGCCAGCAGTTCTATCATTAAAACCGGCTGGGTAAATAACGCAACAAATGCCACAGGTGTTGAATTATACCGTTCCTATAATGGAAATACCGATTATGTATTATTGGCGGCATTACCTCCCAGCACAACATCTTATAATGATACGGCTTTGTATCCGGCTTCCCTGTTTTACTATAAAGTAAGAGCGGTTGGGGATGGTGGTAATTCAGATTATAGTAACGAAGTAAGTGCCCAAACCCGGGGGGCTGTTCCCTCTATACTACCAATAGGAAATGTATACATGCGATTTAACAGTACCGTAGTGTTACCCATAGAAGCGGTATCAGCGTCCCCAACTACTATTACACTGCAGGTAAGTAATCTTCCTCCTGGCTTTGCCCAATTCCAACAAACAGGAAATGGTAAGGGAACCATCACTTTTACGCCTTCAGAAAGTGATCAGCGCGTTTATAATAATATTATTGTAACAGCCAGCAATCCTCAAAATGATATTAATACGGTCAAATTCAATGTTACGGTTAACGGTAATTATGTTCCGGTTCTCAATAATATATCCAATATATCAATTAATGAAATGCAGACAACTCAGGTAAGTCTGTCTGCCACTGACCAGGATGCCAGTGATTATCTGAGCTGGACATTTACAGGGTTGCCAGGATTTGCAACAGTTTTACCTGCAAACCGCAACGCCTCTATAACTATTGCACCAAAATATGGGGATGCTGGTGTTTATAATATAAAGGCAACTGTTAACGATGGCCGAAATGGTAAGGATACGGCACTCTTTAAAATTACCATAGCACATGCGAATGTCACTAATCCCAACGATGGAACCGCACCTATTAAACCCGGTAATGTAACTGCTCAGTTTGTCAGCAATGATAATGCAGTTAAAGTCTCATGGACCAATATGGCTTACAATGCGGCAGGATTTGAAATTTACCGTTCAACATCACTAACCGGGTATTATACCATACTAAATCCCGGAGCTGCGAATAAGGATTCAACTACATATCACGATTATACCGCAACAGGTAATAATACATACTTCTATGTTGTTCGGGCTATAAACCCTAATGGTGGTAACAATTCGGCAATTGTTAAGATCATAACACCCAACACAGCCCCGATAATTAATGCTAACGATATCTACATTAGAGGCGGCAATACAAATAATGTAAGTATTGCAGCTATAGATGATCCTGGAGATATAATAACGCTTGCAATATCGAATATGCCCCCGTTTATATCATTTACAGATAACGGTAACGGCAATGGTACAATTCACCTTTCTCCAACCGGCGCACATATAGGTACCTATGAAATATCTGTTAAAGCAAGCGATCATTATGGAGCAACCGCTGTTAAACCAATAAAGATCGTTGTTACGGATAAGTATATAACT
Source organism: Agriterribacter sp. (assembly GCF_035445465.1). Taxonomy (NCBI): domain Bacteria; kingdom Pseudomonadati; phylum Bacteroidota; class Chitinophagia; order Chitinophagales; family Chitinophagaceae; genus Agriterribacter; species Agriterribacter sp. The sequence continues at coordinate 74,084 of NZ_DAOMQT010000019.1, read as the reverse complement.
TCTATATATGTAAATTTTAATAACCAGGATTACCCGGTTAGTTTTATGCCATGGAATAGTTTTAATGCTGTACAGACGGGAACCACATCGGTTACCGCGGGTACTAAAATCTCAAATCTTAAAGAAGAAACCGGGGTGGGCACCACAACGAGTGTTCAGTTACTTGAAAAATGGGCGCAACATTACGAGGGGGTAGTTACCGGCAATAATTCGGGGGCTTTTCCAGATAGTATAATGATGAGCGGGTATTATTTTGCCACAAGTTCTTCTCCTTTGAAAACCGTAAGAGTAGCGGGTTTAAATAGCAGTAAAAAATATAACCTGGTTTTTTTCGGTAGCAGGAATTATTCAAAGACTCAGTTAACCCATTTCACAGCAGGCGGTCAAACCGTTTCACTTGAGACAACTGGTAACAGTACTAATACCGTGCAAATTAATAGCATAGTTCCTAATCAGGGTGTTATTGATGTAGCTATTACTGGAGAAGCAGGTAGATATGCTGTTATTAATGCTATGGTAATTCAGGAATATGATGCTACAGTATTCCTTCCTCCTTTTAATCTTAATATGGACAAAAGCACCAGAAGTTCCATAAGCCTCTCATGGAAAAGTAACGCAACGAATGTTACCGCTTTTGAAGTTTGGCGGTCAGATGCTCCAACGGGCACATATGAAAAACTGCCGGGTACTATACCGGGTAATGTATTTACATATACCAACGGCGGGTTAACTGCAGGCGCGATTTATTATTATAAAGTGAGGGCTGTTTCAGGATCTGCTTATTCGGACTTTAGTGATTATATCAGCGCTACTACAATAAAGTATGAGGTTAATATTAATCTGAATGACGGAATAGCCCCCCAGCCTCTCCCGTGGAATAATACAGATTTAGTTTACAATGGATATACGCTTACAAATTTGGTCAACGACAATAACCTGCCTACAGGGATTAACTTTACTATTTTAGAAAATTTTAGCGGATTTAATAACTGGGGAATGATTACGGGGAATAATTCAGGAGTTGTTCCTGACAATGTGATGAGGGAGTTTTATTATTCGCTATACGCTGAAAGTGCACGGTTAATGATAGACGGGCTGAGTTTTGGCAATAGGTATAACTTTGTTTTCTATGGAAACTGTGACAACAGGTTAGGAATTCCTTTAATTAGTGAATACACCATAGGAGAAAAAACAGTGACATTGAATGCGGTGAATAATACGCAAAATACGGTTCAGATAAATGATGTGGAGCCGGATGCCCAGGGAAGAGTGTTCATAACGTTTAAAACACCTGCCCCGGGAGGAATCGCAATTATGAATAGCATTTCTATTCAGTCCGTACCTCTAAGTGCACAGCAAAGTGGAGGAGGATCGTCTCCGCGTAAATCTTCTGGGAACAACACGGCACAAAGTGGCTTGATGGTGGAAGACGGTCGTATCACGGCATCCGCTTCTGAAGTACTCGCCGCTGCATATCCGGTTCCGGTTGTGGATGATATTATGCTTCGCCTTTTGCTGAGCAAGCCTGTTGAAAGACTGGAGGTTACACTTTTGAATGTTGATGGGCGCCCCTTATATTCGCAGGAATTGAGGGGACTTACCGAGGGAAAAAATGAAAGGAAGCTGAATGTAAACGCCCGCAGTCTTTTACCTGGGGTTTATTTTATCCGGGTTTCGGGCTGGAAAGATGGAACATTTAAAATGATTAAGGTAGTAAAGTAATAATAGCAGCAACAGCGTATAGATTCAAAAACCAGGAAACGTAATAGTTGGATTGTCGTGCTACTAAGTGAATAGAAATATATATACGTCCTGTATGTTACGAAAAGGGCTGATTACTCAAATGTAAGGCAGCCCTTTTCTAAATCTGAACTCAATGAAATTATTAAATATTGCATATTCCCCCAATAAACATATACCGGAGTTAGATTGCATCAGGGGGCTTGCAGTTTTACTCATTATTCTTTTTCATTTTTTCGATTTTTTTATTTATAAGTTTGGATGGGTGGGTGTTGACTTGTTCTTTGTTTTTAATTATTTATTTTTATGAAACCCGACAACCGCTATGTCCCTTTCCTGGATGGCTTCAGAGGATATGCAATTCTTCTGGTTATTATAGGACATCTTTACCGTGATCTTATCAGGGTTTCCCTTTTGGGCGTAACCTTATTTTTCTTTGTGAGTGGTTTTTTAATTACTAAACTATTGATTGTTGAATACCGTAAAAGGAATACAATTTTGTTAAAAGAATTCTATCTCAGGCGTGTGTTCCGGCTTTATCCTGCTTTGTTATTTTTCCTTCTTGTTACCTGTGTATTCATTTTATTATCAGGCCAAAGTATCCTTTTCCCGGATATTATGTCCGGATTGTTTTATTTCACTAATTATTATCTGGTCTATTTTAAGCCGGTATTGCAATCTGCGGACTATCCTTTAGTTTCTGAAATATTGTGGTCGCTTTCTGTTGAAGAGCACTTTTATTTATTTTTCCCGGTTTTATTTCTAATGCTTTTTAGCGACAGCAATGATAAGCTGCTTTCTGTTCTTGGGGTGTTGCTGATGTTATTTTTGTTTTCCCGGTGTGTTGAGTTTTTCCGGAGTTCCAATTTATCAGAGGTACGCAAGATAATTTATTACACCACGCACAACCGCGGGGATTCGATTTTATATGGCTGTGTATCCGCATTGCTTATCTACAGGTACAATGCAAGGTTTTATATACGATATCTTAATTCAAAATGGCTGTTTATTTTATCTTTTTTGTTATTGGTTTTAATTGAAATTGTTCCATCACAGTTGTTTCAAAATACCTTTAAATATTCTCTGCAGGGAATAGCATTCTCTATAATTGTACCTTCTTTCTTGTTTGGAAATTCAGAGAAAGGGGTTAGAAAATGGTTAGAAGGAAATGCTATCGTATTTATTGGTAAGCTCAGTTATTCATTATATCTTTTTCATTGGATTGCAATTAAGATCATAGCATTCTACGTACCCCAAAAGGGACTTTTTGCTAATCTGCTTATTGTTGTCTTTTCCCTTGGTCTTGCACTTATATCGTATTATGGTGTGGAAAGGCCTTTCCTGTCGCTGAGAAGAAAGTTTGGCTCACATGCAAAATGATAGCCTATATGCCTATATGGAGGCTATACAGGTATTTGAAGCACGGGGTAATCATATACTTTCGCTAGTATTTATTCCCTCGTTATGGGGACGATCGTTTGAGTCTTATCTTTATCATCATGACTGGCTTTTACTCTGATACAGATGAATTGATCTCATCATCTTCTCTTTTCGCAGAGATCATTATCCCTTTGGCCTTACCTAAAAACTATACCTGGCAAATACCGCATCATTTACAAAGTAGAGTGAAGCCTGGCTGCCGGGTAGAAGTTGTGCTGGGAAAAAATAAAAAATATGCGGGTATTATTAAACGGTTGCATAATAATAAACCTGCGGCATTTGAGCCGAAGGATATTTTGAATGTGCTGGATGCTGAACCTATTGTGTTTGAGCAGCAAATGAAATTATGGGAGTGGATAGCGCAATATTATATGTGCAGCGAAGGAGAAGTGATGGCTGCAGCATTGCCATCTTATTTTAAGCTGAGCAGTGAAACCATATTAATATGCAATGAAGAATATGGCGACGACTTTTCTGCACTTGATAATGATGAATATATTATTGCGGAGGCGCTCCATATAAAAAAGGAACTACGGCTTACCGAAGTGCAGCAGTTGCTGGATGCATCGCATGTGTATCCTGTTATTAAAAGATTAATTGAAAAAAAGGTATGCTTTGTGTGGGAAGCGCTTAAAGATGCTTACAGTGCAAAAAAGGAGACCTATATTATCATTAATCCTGTATATGAAAATGAAGATGCCCTGGCCGATCTGATGAATAACTGGGGGAGAGCGCCCAAACAATTGGAACTGTTGCTTAGTTACCTGCATCTTATAAAAACGGAAGGAGAGGTGACTAAGCCGGCATTGCTAAAAAAATCGGGCGCGTCTGATGCACAGTTGAAAGGGCTGGTGGAAAAAAATATCTTATGGCTTGAAAAACGCACGGTTGATCGTTTACGCTACCTGCCGCTTCATATTAATGTGGATTTTAGTTTAACTCCCGCCCAGGAGGAAGCATTAGAAAAACTAAATGAATTATTTAAAGAAAAGCCGGTTTGCCTTTTGCACGGCATCACTTCAAGCGGCAAAACACAAATATATATTAAGCTGATAGAGCAATACATTAGCCATGGAAAGCAGGTGCTGTATCTGTTACCTGAAATTGCGCTAACATCACAGATCATCCGCCGGCTGCAGAAGCATTTTGGCGGATATATTGGCATTTACCACAGCAAGTTTAACCAGAACGAACGTATTGAAATATGGAATAAAATTAAAACCGGGGAACTGAAAATTATACTTGGCGCCAGGTCTGCTCTTTTTCTGCCCTTTACCAGTCTTGGTTTAATTGTAGTAGATGAAGAGCATGATACTTCATTTAAACAGTATGATCCCGCCCCCAGGTATAATGCAAGGGACAGTGCTGTTTACTATGCCGCGCTTTTTGGATCGAAAGTTTTACTGGGTAGCGCAACACCCTCTCTTGAAAGCTATTATAATGCGTTGCAGGGTAAATACGGATTAGTAGAATTAAATGAAAGATACGGCGGTGTTAAGCTTCCCGCAATTGAAATCATAGACACAAAACAAATTGTAAGAAAAGATAAGTCGAAGATCATCCTTTCTCCGCAATTAAAGGAAGCAATAGAAAATGCTTTGGAGCGTAATAAGCAGATAATATTATTTCAAAACCGCAGGGGATATTCGCCCTATCAGATTTGCGCTGTTTGCGGATGGATTCCTCAATGTAAGCACTGCGATGTTAGTCTTACCTATCATAAGCTCAGCAATAAACTGGTTTGTCATTATTGCGGAACAACCTATCCAAATGTTACCACTTGTGCTGCATGCGGCAGCCATGCTTTTGTACAGCGCAATTTTGGTACGGAAAAAATTGAAGAATACCTGGAAGAAATCTTTCCCAAAGCAAAAATTGCACGAATGGATATAGATAGTGTAAGAGGCAAGCATGCACATGATAGCCTTATACAGTTATTTGAACAGAAGCGTATTGATATGCTTGTAGGTACCCAAATGGTGGTAAAGGGGTTAGACTTTGAGCATGTGAGCCTTGTTGGCATATTAGATGCCGACAGTTTATTAAGCTTTGCGGATTTCCGGGTAAATGAAAGGGCTTTCCAGTTAATGGAGCAGGTAAGCGGACGGGCAGGCAGAAAGGAGGAAAGAGGGAGGGTAATGATACAGGTTGCTAATACGAAGCACCCGGTGCTTCATTTTGTGCAACAACATGATTATGCCGCTTTTTTCAGGTACGAGATCGAAGGTCGCGAACGTTTTTTTTACCCCCCTTTTTCCCGGATCATACTGATTACATTCCGCCACAAATTAAAAGAACGGGTAGCCGAAGCGGCTCAATATTTTGCTGCGGCATTACAAAAGGAATATGGTAAATATATTGTTGGTCCGGCAGAGCCTCCTGTTAACCGGGTGCGTAATCAGTATTTGATGGAACTGTTATTTAAAATTCCCAAAGACATTGCTTTTATCAATAAATGTAAAGCCGCTATAAAAGATCAGATTGTTCATCTGCATCAAAATAAAACATTCCGGAGCGTAGTAATTGTTACCGATGTAGATGTTCTGTAAAGCGGTTCATTAGTTACCATAACATGCAGATCCTCATTTTTGAATCCATATTTCATCTATAAAAAACCAGCAGGGATGCCCTACGCCGTAATGCCAGTGCGGGCAGGTTTTTATGCCTGTTATATCTACTTTAATGTAGCGTGCTTTAATGGGTTTATTGCCCGTATAGCTGAGGTCAATAAACTTTACCTGGGGGTTCCTGTCTTCAGGATGATCAATGGACTGCAGTGTTTTATAATCATTACCATCAGATGAAATGGAATAAGTAACATTAGACGGTACTAAGATCCACGCACCTAACTGGTGTAAAAAATCTGCATGAATGCCGGTAAATTCCTTTTCACTGCCTAAATCGAGTATCAATCCTGCATCTGTACCCAGCCAGCCAACCCATCCCTCGGCAAATGTCATGCCTCCATACAATCCATCTGTAAGTTCACCGCCCATCGTAGCATATTTTTCACTGGGGGCCACTGAAAAAGTGATATTGGCTACCGGTATAGTTTGTTTGCCCGATGGCATATACCTTGTTCTGTACAATGCACAATAATCAAGAGGGCTATTTCTCCTTTCATTGAGCGTAGGAACAGAAAACAATTTCACCCTTTCTTCAAAGAGATCCAGCTTGCGGTTGATATCATCCACCCGCATGTCTTTTTCCGTACGGGCAATATCCAGCCCGGAATATTGCAGCGGCAAACGGGTGCGCCATACTCTTTTCAGCAAAACCGGATCTGCCGCAACGGCAGCTTCCGCCTGGTTAAACAGGGCATTGTACCTGCGCATGAGGGATGGCTTTAGCATACCCGCTTTATGCGATACCGGAGAATCGTATATCCATAACCGTTTGCCACTGCCCAGCAGGGCGCCTTCCATCAGTTTAATATATTGGTATAAATAAGGTGCAGCGTTGCCATAATATCCGTTCAGAAAAATTTGTATAAGAGAATCTTCATTCCGGTTTACATTCCACATTAGTTTAGATACCAGCCAGGTTCTTAATTCGGCAAAGTCGCCACCGCGGCTGCTTGCTATTTGAGAAAAATGCATGGAGGTATTGTTCTTGTGAAACAGCCGCATATTTTCCCCCAGTACGTGGAAGTTGGGGAAGGGTACAAGATAATTGTCGAAGTTGATGCCATAGTCCCACACAAATATGTTTTCTGTTATGGCGCTCCAGCCTTCCAGGGCTTCCGCAAATGCTCTTCCTGATGCATTTTCCTTTAATGTAACTTCCCTGTCGCAATCAATGCTGCACAACATTATATTTACATTTTTGGCAGGTTTTACATGGCGGGGAGGCTTCATGGAATATAAGTAGGCCAGCGTTGAAATTTCTTTATCCGGAAAGCGTTCGGCCAGCTTGTTCATAAAATGTATAAGGCTGCCCGAATGAGCGCCTTCATAGTCATCAACTGCTTTACATTTTTCACACTGGCAAAAAGTATAATTCCCGTCATTTTGGCTTACAGAAATAATGTGTTTATCAGGATGGGCTTTAAATACAGAATCGAGTCTTAGGGTTACAATTTCCAGCACTTCCGGATTAGACAGACACCATTGGCTGGCTTTGCCGGGATGACGCCTGCCATTAAAATAAGAATAGTATTCGGGATGTGCATCGCCATATACAGCCGATGGCAAAAGGAAATCGAAAGTATGCACCCACAGGTTACCTGCAAATAATTCTCCGGGTGTTTTTAACCGCATCCAGTTGCGATATACAGAGTCTGTTGCCATTGCATAGTTCTGGCTTTGCCTGTAACGGAATGATGGTATTTCCGTGAAATCAACTACAGGAATTTGCAGCGTGGAAGTTTGGGTTAAACTATATTCATTTTCTCCCCAGTAGGAAACTCCGCAGTATCGTTCAAGCAAACTCACTATGGCATATATTGATCCTTTTCCGCCGCCTGTAACCACCTGTAGTGTATGATTATTGTGCACTACCCGAAATCCATCTTCCGAAAGCTTATCTTTCTGCACATTCTTATTATATCCGTCATTGCTTATAACAATATCATTCTTTTTGATTTGATCTGTTTTTTGGATCAACAGTTTTGCCCCGGTAATTCTTTCTGCAAAGTCCTGCAGCAGGCGTGCCGCTTCTGTATCAACGCTGTCGCCGGATGTGAGGACGATCCTGCCTGAAGGTTTCCCGTTTTTAACCAGCACCACCTGTGCCGGCAGTACAGCATGAAAGCAGAGGGCTGAAAGCAGCAGGCAAATAAAATGTTTCATAATGGAAGTAAAAATACAATCTTGAAAATAAACAACAAAGGTATAACTCATGCGCACAGACTTAAACGCATCAACGCTTATACCCTTGCAATAAAAATGATAAAACCGGACTATTTCGCAATAAATTTGTTTCTAATGTTTGCGGGCGTATTTCAATTTTTCGCTCCATGTACAACTTTCCGGTCGGTGAGACACCGACCGGTAGCGGGTTCTACAGGTGGGTGTCACCACCCACCTGCGAAAAATGCGCCCATGTTTGCTATAGGAAACATTTTCCCCTATAATTGTTTATTATAGCAAACGTTATGGTAAACAGAACAATAACCCTCACGTCTAAATTAGAGAAGATCCTGGTTGAACTGGGAGGAAACATAAAGCTGGCCCGGTTACGAAGAAAATTAACCACCGGACAGGTTTGCGAACGGGCCAATATTAGCTGAACTACTTTATGGCAGATAGAGAAAGGGATGTACAACGTAACCATCGGTGCCTATGCGCAAGTGTTATTTATCCTTGGCCTTGAAAAAAGACCTGCTGCAGGTGGCTACCGATGATGAACTCGGCCGGAGATTGCAGGATGCCGGTCTGGATTAAAAAAAGAGGTCCCAGGAAAAAATAAATACCTATGGATATTTTAGTTTACGCAGACTGGATAGGATTAGAAGGCCCCGCCCTGATGGGAATGCTATCGGTTGCGCATACCAGGGGACGGAGATTTTTTCATTCGATTATAATAAAGCATGGATAGATAGAGGACTGGCTCAAAACTTAGATCCCGATCTGCAACTATTCTGACGGAGCCGAAGGGGTTTCCTACTCAGGGAAAATAAACAATTTTTAACCAACTGGGTATGTAAGAAATGAGGAAGATTAGTATTACTTTTATACCAATTTTTCCTCCAACACTCCCTTCCAGGTGACAAATCCTTTCTTCGCATCCACATAATCATGAACGACCCTGCTAAAATTACTACTCTCCTTCTCCAAAAAAGTTTGCCTGCCATTTTGTTTTATATCCCTCAGGATTGCTTCAATCTCTTCAAGGGCAATTCGTAGAGATTCCCTTGTTTTATCCGTATGCCATATATAGGTGGCTTCTTCACTATCCAACGTTTCCCATATAATGTGATATTTCTTTTCACCAGCCAGTAAGAATAAAAATGAAAATGGCTGCAAGACAAACCTCAGTTTCAAAACAGATGCTTCATGCTTAGATGAAAGATATTTTAGCTGCAAATAATGCTTTGAGTTCTTAATGCTTAAAATGTCATCAACCAGGGCAGCTTCAGATGAAAATAATTTCTTCCCTTCGTCATATGAGCTCAACAAATCATCCATAGTATGGATAGATTGATCATCCGCAGTCCGGCCTTTACCTTTAAATATCTCCCGCTTTACAAACTCAAACCGAACACTATCAATCATTTGATTGTTTATGCTATCAATATCCTCTGAAATGGCCGTTGCTGATAATATCTGGCTGGCGGTATAGTTTACAGTAATATTTACGGAGAATAATTTCTTCTTCAACGCTTTTATGAAATAGTCACGTACGGCTGCAAACTCCGGCCTTATATCCGGATTAGCAATTTCAAATATGATTTCCTGATTGACTTCCTCAATAAAGATGGGAAATGAAACACTTCCAAATAAGAAATTAATTTTTCCAAAAAGTACTTTCATTGTTTTCAAAATAACGTATTCTGTAGGAGTCTGCTCTTTTCTGTCATACTCTATTCTTTTAGTTCCAATAACAGGCTGATGTTTTAGTATAACGGATCTGAGGAAACTACTTGTATCCAGGCTTCTGAACTTTATTCTTTCAATTCCATAAAAATAAAATGAACCTTGCCTGGCGTCCGTTACCTTGCTTATCTGAAAATCATAATCAATAATTTCTGAAAAAAGCTCCCCCTCTTCTTCATTATAACTGATGACGCGTAATTTCCAGGCCACGCCATCTTTAAATGTTTCAACAGGTAGTGGCAAATCAATACAATCAACAGGCAATAAAATACCGGCGGTGTTGATATAAAATTCAGGGCCTTGAAAAACCAATAATATTTCATCCGGATTTGCCAGTTGTCCCGATTTCATCAACTTCCGGTAATATTTATTGCGTTGTTTAAACAGATTGTTGAAGTATCCAATCCTGTAATCCCTGTAATCATATATAACAGGGGCAACCGGGCTTCTCTGAACCCGCCCGATATATTGAATCAGTTTACCTTCAAAAGAAAATGGATAAGCCAAAGTAAGGCAATCTAAAACGCCGATATCTGTTCCTTCCCCAATAAACTGACCGGTGGCGATCAATACCTGGAAATCGCCACTGTGAATTAGCTGTAGTTTTGCTTTCTGAGATTGCTCGTTATCTTCTCCTGTTAACGTAATTGTTTCGCAAATGCCTTTCAAATATTGTTGCAATATATCAACGTGGGCTTTGCGTTCTGTTAATACCAGTATCTTTCTGCCTGCCTTTGCCTCCCTTTTTATATTCTCCACGATCATTTCATTTCTTGCAGTATCATGAATAAGAATATTGATAAGTGTTTCAATCTTATCCGTTGAAGCATTAAATGGTGTAAACAGTTCTGTGTTTTGAATGGTTACCGATAATTGTTTATTCTGGTTGGCGGTTATAGGAATGGTCACTTCATGAATAATATCGCCAATATGTATAAATATCAGCTTCTCATCCTTGTTTTTTCTTACCGGAGTTGCCGTAAACCCATAGAGGTAGTACGAATGAAAATGCTGTATCACTTCCCGGAATGTTTTGGCCGGAATATGATGACATTCATCTACTATGATGGTTCCAAAAGCATGGTATAATTTGTTTTTGTCTGACGGACCTGGAGTTTGCAGACTTTGTATCATCGCTACGGTAATCTCCTGGCCTATTTCATACTTGCCGCCTTCAATTCTTCCTATCCGGAATTTCGGAATACCAAGAAATGACTGAATCCTATCTACCCACTGATCAAACAATTGCCTTCTGTGAACAATGATTAAAGCAGGTTGCTGCTTTCGTGCAACAATTTCTAACCCCATTACCGTTTTTCCTGCGCCGGGAGGTGCAACGATAACGCCAAAATCCTTTTTATTTGCGGCTTCAACAGCCTCTTGTTGATAATTATACAATGAAATGGAAGAGGTAAACTTAACCGGCTCAAGTTTTACTCTTTTATCTTCAAATTTGTAGGGTATTTTTTGTTCGTTGCAATACCTGAGTAGCCTGCCAATAATACCTCTTGGCATAACAATGGTATTCTCTTTTTTCTCCACTGTTTCAAAATACATTTGCGTACCATAAGTACTTCGCCCCGACCGTTTTTTTATAAGGTAATCAACGTTCATAAAGTCGAGATTATCTTTTAGGTATTTTGACAATAGCGGATTTAAACCATGGCGTGGCAAAACGACCTGGTTACTGAGGGTGATTGGAAATTCACCATTCAAAGCATTTGTAGTAACTGCTCCAGTAGTTGGACTGGTAAGTTTATTAACAATAATAGTCTCATACAATTCATTCAGCATTTTGGTTTTTACCTTTTGAATGGCTTCTAAAAACATCCATTGATCAGGAAAGGATTCTAAATTTTCCGGATGAATAAAACAGGCATTACCGTTCTCCATTGCCTTCCTTTGTAAAGGTAAAGCAATAAGGTTGCCTAAGCCTTTACCGGCATGCGCATCCTGGTTTGGAAATAGCCTGTCAAAATTTGAATTTTTATCAACTTCCGATATGATACCCGAAGATTTGAGAAGATGAATAAATAGCTGCCTGATTTTAAATGCCGGATAGGGTTCCTCAAAAAACATCCAAACATGTCCGCCCGCGCCCGATCTCGAACGTTCCAGGTAAACAGGCAGGTTATGTTTTTTACATTCCAGTATGAAGGTTCGGCACTCGCCTATCCAGCTTTTGGTTTTGGCAGTGGACTGGTCAAAATCAGCCGCTATAAACCACGACGTATTGTCCTGCAATAAAGGATAAATTCCCACTATTTCCTTACCTACCAGGTGGTTCAATATTCTTTGATCCGTAAGCGGCGCATACGCTTTATCTTTAAAATCCTTTAAGGTTCCGCCTTTTGCCTTGTGTAGTTTAAATTGATCCCAGTCCAGGATATAGGCAGGCATATAACCGCTTTTGCCATCCCGTTCCCAGCGAATCGCAAAGACATTATCGCGGCCTTTAAAAAGTGATTTGAATATTTCGATGTTTTGTACCATCTTCTTTACTTACAAACAAAACTAATTGTAACGAACGTTATGGAAAACAGAACAATAACGCTTACTCCTAAATTAGAGAAGATTTTGATTGACTTTGGAGGAAACATAAAGCTGGCCCGGTAGCAAAGAAAATTAACCACCGAACAGGTTTGCAAACGGGCCAATATTAGCCAAACCACTTTATGGAAGATAGAGAAAGGGATGTACAAGGTAACAACCGGCCCTTCCCTTAAAGAAATGCAACAACAGAGCTATAATAGCGATAACGCCCAGAATATTCCAGATGCCCATGAGGTTAAGTTTGTATAAATATAATTATTTCATTGATCCTTTCCCCCGCAATCATTTGTATTCTGTGAGGTATTACAGAGAAGAAACAAAAGAATGTCACCAAGGCTATCCTCATCCGTGGTATGTGTATTTAGCCGGCCTGTGCTTTGGCGTTATTCGTTTAGCAATTTGAGAAAAATAATAACACGGCAGCAGGTCTTGCGATGCCTGATCAGGCGCTACCACCTTTCCGGCACGTGGAGACACGTGCCGGGGCGACCGCCTTGGTACGTGTCACGTACCATCACCAGGAAACATCTGCATAATTTCGAATGATGCTTATCTTGATTAAAGAGAATGGTAGAGCTTTTTTTTGTGGGTTTATAAGTTCTCATGTAGTTACATTAATAAACGAGATTTTTCCTTTTGACAATAAGCCTTCCACCCATTCACCAACCGTATGCTTTTATGATCTTTCAATAAAGTGCTTTTATGCTAAAAGTGCCATTTTAAGGTATCAAACGCAAAAAATCTATTTACTTTATGATATTAAGTAATGTTAAACTGACATATAACTGCTGTAAAATGAAGAAAAAATAGACAACCCGCCGGTGCCGGTTTATAGCCGTGCAGCACATTTAGCTACCTGTGCATTTGCTTTATTTGTTTAACAATTTGAGAAAAGTAATAATACAGCAGCAGGTCTGGCTATACCTGATCAAGCGCTACTGTGCCTGCAGCAGAAAGGAGAGTCGCCAATGCGCCGGATGACATTTTAGGAATTGTGTAATACAAACAGCAAAAACAACCGAACTATTTGAACAGGAGCTTTTTAGCTATGGGTATAATTCCGCAAAATCGGGCTTCCTGTCGAACTATTTTGCTTTTTTCGACACCAAAGAGCATCATGTCGTTTTCTTCAACATAAAAAATAAGTTAATAATTACCAGGTGTGTCGAAAATAATAATTATTTTCGACACATAAAAGCAATATGTCGAATAGCTCAACATGAACGATAGATCAAACCCATATAACCAACTTGCTGATTTACCGCCAGATATAGATTTGGATTCACCCATTTTGCTCAAATCGTCCATAAAAGCCAGCAGGTTATTGGCTGAATTGAAAGGTTATTGCCAAACCCTGCCCAATCCCCGGATCCTGATCAATACCATCATCCTGCAAGAGAGTAAAGACAGCTCGGCTATCGAAAATATTGTAACTACCCAAGATGAATTATACCGTGCCGTGATGTCGCCGGAAGATGGCGCACATATTAATTCTTCTACTAAAGAAGTATTGATGTATAAGGAAGCACTGTATGCAGGATTAAACCTGTTAAAAAAACGGGGACTTACCACAAACACCCTGGTAAGCATCATGCAAAAATTAAAAAACACCACTGCAGGCATCAGGCAGAGCATCGGCACCCGTTTAGCTAATCCAATAACCAAAGAAATTATTTATACCCCGCCAGAAGGGGAAGCATTGCTGAGGGAAAAATTAACGGCGCTGGAAAAATTTATTCATAATGAAACCGATGGCATTGACCCGCTTATAAAACTGGCATTAATGCATTACCAGTTCGAAGCCATACACCCCTTTGCAGATGGTAATGGAAGAACAGGTAGAATTATGAATGTATTGTACCTGGTTCACCTGGATTTATTACCGCTGCCGGTGTTGTATTTAAGTTCATTTATCATTCAGCATAAGAATGAATATTATCGCTTACTGCGTGAGGTAACAGAAAAAGAAACCTGGAACGAATGGATTTTATATATGCTAAAGGCTATTGCTGAAACAGCAGCATTAAGCCTTAAAAAAATTAAAGAAATCCAACAACTGAAAGAAGAAACCATCATTAAGGCAAAAGAAATATTAAAAGCTTCTTACAGTAGAGACCTGGTTGATTTACTTTTCTGCCATCCATATGTAAAAATCAAAACCCTGGAACAAAATAATATCGGTCACCGGCAAACAGCGTCAACCTATTTACAGAAACTGGCTAAAGGCGGCATTTTAAATTCATTAAAAATTGGAAAAGAAATGTACTATATCAATCATGCATTAATGCACATAATATCCGACTAATGTGGCCTTTAACGAGCCCAATAGCGGAAAAACATGGCATTGGCAACTCAGTGAGAAATCCCCGGACATTTGTAAACCTGTATAGATGATTTTGAATTTATCGCACACTCAAGGCTTAACGGTTTACCCCTCACTCCGGTTACCCGCCAGGATGACTCAGTTGTACGGGGTGGTGACGCCATTACACATATATCCTCTCACAAGCACCACCACAACCCCTGCGCACAAAAAAGGCCTCCTGGAAAGGAAGCCAATTGCGCTTTGGGCGCAAACATGAGAAAACAAAATTAAGCAGCCGGTTATGGGGTTAGCGGAAATAACCTGCTGTTGAAGCATATTAACATCCTTTTTTCTTTTTTAGTTGTTTCATTATAAAATATATTACCGAAAAAGCCAGTATAAAAATGCCAATACCGGTAAGCTCCGCTTTGGTTAAATGAGAAAGCAGCCAGATGATGGCCGCGGCTGCTATTAAAGGAATCATCACGCCGCCGGGTACCCGAAAACCTTTTTCGGTGTTGTGCGCTTTCATTCTTCTCAGTTTAATAGTGGAGAGTACCACACCCAAATACAGCAGCAGGGAGGAAGCGCTGGCAATGATGGCCAGTTGTTTAAATCCGCCCGATACAGCCATGATAAAACCAATGACTACATATACCCTGATGGCTACATGCGGCGTAGCGAAGCGTGGATGCACCCTTGCTAACCGTTTGGGCAGCAGTCCGTCTCTTGCTGCGGCAAATAAGATCCTTGGCTGGGATAATATCTCGCCGCTTAAAGAACCCAAAATGGATAATATGGTAACTGCAATAATGAAAGCCATCCCCGGCTTACCAAGGGCAATAGCTGCTACGGCAGCCAGCGGGGTATCTTTGTGTGCAGATAACTGATCGCCCAATGTTCCCTGTGTAACCCATTGAATAGAGATATACAGCAGCAATACAATAAACACGGCCAGGAAAATACCCAATGGCACGGTACGGGACGGGTTTTTTATTTCGCCGCCGTTGCTCAACGGCACTTCTAACCCCAGGAATGCAAAAAACAATAAAAGGGATGCTGCGCCTATATTGCTAACGGTGGGTTCGGAAACCCATTTCAGGTTTTCTGCTTCTACATACGGGATGGCTACTATGATCAAAAGTACCAGCGCAATGAGTTTTCCAATGCTTGCAAATACAACAAAGCCCACCCCGTTTTTCACACTGCTGATATTGAGCCATGCAAGTCCGCCAAACAGCAGCAACAGAAAAGTCATTCTGTACATATCTATACCCAGTGCCGGGAAAAAATGTTGAAGGGTATCTGCCAGGGCATTGGCAAGGGCTGCATCGGAGGCCATGCATCCGCCCAGCAGGTATATATTGCCCGCCAAAAAACCGGCCCAGGGGCCAAAAGCCGTTTCAATATAAGTATACACACCGCCGCTTTTGTTTGTGTTGCTGCCAGCTTCCGCAAAACAAAGCGCCAGTAAAAATATCAATGCCCCGCACACTATATAAGCCAGTATTGCTGCAGATCCCAGCCCTTCGGCAACAAGGGCGGGCAATACAAAAATACCGGTACCCACCACCATATTTACACCCGCCAATGCTAATGAGCGAACGCCGATTTCCCGTTTCAGATGCTCTGTTGTAGCGATGTCTGTCATTATTAAGGGTAAAAAATAAAGGGAGCTTTAGAAAGTGTTTGAATAGCCTGTTATTCAACAATAGCCGGAATCATATCTTTCTGCCTCATCTGTTTTAGCACAACGAGAAAAATAATTACAAATATTATCCCCGCTGTAGCTTCTGCAGTAAGCATATAGCCGCTACCAAATTTATCATGTGTCCACCCATTGAAAGTAGTCATATATACTACCGGTAAATTGCCCAGAGACGACATCAAAGAATATTTTGTAGCCGTATGCTTTTTGCCAATCACAAAAAAGATCAGGGCAGTATAGGCCGCATACATTAATCCGGTACAAAATCCATAAATGAGTACACCGGAAGCATAAGTTGCAGGATGGTAGGGCAATACCGCTATTAAAACAGTAACGAATGCGCAAACAGCGCCACTCCCTAAATAGGCATTCCAAACACCCCAGCGGTCTGCAATAAAACCTCCTGCTATACAACCCACTGCACTTACACCACCACATAATAAACCCGTAACAAGCACAACAGTATCTGCATCTGTTTTCCAGTCTTTTGCCACTGCCGACCATAAATTAGCCATAGCGCCCGTACCAATCGGCATAACGATAAGGATCATAACAAATAATGCCGCGGGCAGTTTTATCATGGCTAGAATATCTTTACCCATTCCCTTTATTTCATGCATTATGGTTTTGTCTTTCCGATAGGGAATATCTTTAATGTAAAGTATGGTCAGGGCAAATAATATGGATGCAACGCCCAAAACAATACCTGCCAAAGTGATATTATAATGTGCGGCAAGCCACAAACCGGCCCCGCCTCCCAAACCAGTTCCGGCAAGATTCCCTGCCTGGTACCAACCGGAAGCCGCTCCTTTTTTATTTTCCCTGACTCGTTTGGCCATGAAGCCATTAATGGGCAATAAGGTAATGGTAGCTGCTACCTGAGATACAAATACAATTATTGAAAGTAAGGCGGCGCCTTTTACGGTAAACGGAATAAAGCAAAGCAACAATAATGAAGCAATACACGCTAACAAACTTAGCCAATACCATTTGTGTAAACTGAGTGATAGATCTACAATAGGTCCCCAAACAAAACGCCATAAGTTAGCCGAAAGTCCTATGGCAACAATGCCTGCGGTGAGCGCCACCGGAAAGCCATTCTTTGTAAGCAGAAAAGGCAACGCTACCGTTACAAAACCCTGGCTGAGCCCCATGGGCATTATGAGAAAAAACATGTAAACCGGTTTTGTATAGTGTTGTTGCATTTCAGGGCCTGTTTAGCAGTGTTTCATTTGCTGCTCCATATTGCCGGGATCAGTTAAGATTATTTAGCCAGCAGGCTCTGACTGTAGTATACGATTTCGGAAATAATTTTGCCGTTTTCATCAAAGCCGTCGCTGATGTGCATGGGAAGAATGATGGCTTTTTTATCTGACTTGCGTACCAGGTGCAGCTTCCACCACGACAATACTTCACGGCCATTGTCCATTTCATATTCCAGGTAATCGGGGTACCCGATCATTTCAATAAACTTTATATCAAAATCATTGGAGAATTTTTGCCAGTCTGCTTTTGCTTCTGTCTTATTCAGGTATTTTCTATACTCGTCATTGATATCGTAAAACCTGGCATCATCGCTAAAGAAACTGAGGGCTTTATCAAAATCGCCTTTTTCGTAAGCATACATAGATTTGCGTACGGTATTGATATTTTCGTGATGGTTGTAGATCTTTCCATTGGTTCTGTTTGAAAAGCTAACGCCGATCTCATCCAATATGCTTCCGTTGCTGTAATTGATGATCGCTTTGATTTTGTTCTCTTTCGTGAGCTTATACAAACGATGCGCTGCGGCGTCTAATTTTACACCGGTAGCTTTATGCATGCCTTTGAGTAAATCCCAGGTTTGTACCCAAACCTCGTCATTTTTGTTATCCTTCTTGTATTCAACCGCATCAGGATAAGAGCCCGGGTAGGGTTCTATGGAAAAGTAATCGAACTCATTATGGTAACGGAGCGCATTGGCAACAAATGCTTTTTTTGTGGCTCCGCTATCACCATATGCATTGGATACACCATTAAAGGATCTGAAATCGTCTGTTAAAAAGCTGTTGATCCTGGCCTCATCACCGCTCACAGTGGCTTTTATAAACTCGTCCACGACATTTATAGCCGGATGTTCTATGTACACCGTTCCGTTGGCTTTTTTCTGTGCAAAAACGGCGATAGTGCCCGTAAAGGTGAGGGCGAAAAGGAATAATGCTTTTTTCATTGTACCTGGGTTTGAAGTTTATTGATATAAATACATGTTTTGGATAAACTGTGTTAGAGGTGCTGATATGGGTTAATCTAAATGCGGGCAGCTCCCGAGTGTGATGGTTTAAGTGTAAAATTGCTATGAGTGATCTGGGGTGAGCGGCAGGCGTTCCGTAAATATTGGTGCGGTAAAGTTCCGGCGTATTTGGGCGGGTGGTGAGTAAGTTTTCATCATTTCAGGGGATATGCTCAGCTTCCGGCAGGACAAATTGTGCAGCATCAGTAAAAATTCGTCTTTTTTACGGCGCGTGATCAAAAAAGTACCCTTTACCGTATGGTAAATATCTGCAGGGAAAGTTATCTTTATAGGGATGCCCATCCCGTTTCGTAAAACTTCATTCATTCTATTGCTTTTTGTTTCCTTTTACTGGAACCGCGTTCCGGCTCAAACAGGTTCCGGCTATGAAACCATTTCCACTGCCCAGGGCCTTTCGCAGGGGATGATCTTCGATCTTTTACAGGATAAAGAAGGATTTATTTGGGTAGCTACAAAAAATGGTTTGAACCGGTATGACGGCTACAGTTTTAAAGTTTTTTCCAACGATCCTTACAATCCGCATAGTTTAAGCAGCAATACCATCCAGAAAATTTTTGAGGATTCAAAAGGACGGATCTGGGTGGGTACAGAAGATGCCGGAATCAATGTATACGATAAGAAAAGCGGTAGTTTTTACCGCATTCAGCACAAAGCTGCCGATGCCACCAGCCTTTCAGGAGATGCCATAAGATGTATAGCTGAACTGGCGAACGGCAAGATGTTGGTTTCTGCCTATGGCGCCGGTTTCAACATGATCGAATTGCCGGCCGATTTTTTTGAAAAACCATCAGCACCACTTATAACAAGATTCGAACTTCCCCACAACAACGATAATGTATATGCTATGGGAAAAGATCCCGGCGGTAACATGTGGATCGGCGGTTTCGACGGATCGGTGTACCGCTTCGACACTGCTAAAAACAATCTCATTGCATTGAACAAAGGCCACCTGCTCAATGATGGCTTTGTTACGGGAGGTGGAGACGTGCTGCTGAGCGGTAATTATTTTTTATGGGATGGCAGGGCAACCTACCCGATTTTTGATACGGCAAAAATACCTGCCGGCAATATTTTATTAAAGCCACGGGCTTTTTTGTGGAGGAACTATTACAGGGAGTTGTCCAGTTATGATGTAACCAGCAGGGCAACCGGAAAGCCCCTGACAGGAGACTTGCAACTTCCCGGAAATGTAATGGCAATGTTTCCTTTTATCACGGATCGTTCGGGCATGGTATGGTCGGGCTCGGTGGGCTATGGCCTGCGCAAATACAGTACCGACGGCAGTACATTCAATGAGCACCTGTTGCCGGCATTCAGCGTAAGAGGGATCATACCCGACAGGGCAAATAACATATATGTTGTGGATTACGGGTATGCCTGGAGAAAGATAAACGGGCAATCAATAGAAAAGGATCCGTTCAAAAAATTCCCCCAGCTTGCCCTGATTGACAATTTTATGATCAGTAAAACCGGCAGGTTTTGGTTTAAATCGGAAACAGAGGGCTATAAAAACTACTACGATTACAACCCCGTTTCCGGTAAATTAACACAGTATCCTTTGGTTTTGAGTGAAGCCAGTGGTGATAAGCAACCGCTGATAGAAGACAGCAAAGGATACATCTGGTTCCCTGTGCGGGGCGGGAAGTTCAGGAGAATACATGAGGAGAGTGGCAGGATAGACAGTTTCAGCATTAATGTAAACAATACCAGGCCGCTCAATACCAACTCTGTTTGTACGGCATTGTACCAAGACGGGCAGGGCGTATACTGGGTGGGTACGCAGGAAGGTTTTGCAAAGCTCGTTTTCGACAGCCGGCATACGGTACCCGATGTAAAATGGTTTTACAATAAGGCTGAAACACGCAATTCGCTAAGTTATAATCATGTATCCTGTTTTATGGATGATCCGGCAGCGCCGGATAAATATTTATGGATATGCACCAAGGGGGGCGGATTGAACCGGATGAACAAGACAACAGGTGATTTTTTTCATCTTACTTCAAAACAGGGTTTGCCCGATGACGTGGTGTATGGCATTTTGCCCGATGATGCTAAAAACATCTGGGGCAGCACCAATAATGGCCTGTTCTGTTTGCTGGCCAATCCAACGCACGACAGCACCGGCTGGACTTTCAGGAATTTTACCAAAGCCTACGGACTACAGGGCAATGAATTCAATACGGCGGCTTTTGCAAAGCTGCCCAATGGTAAAATGGCATTTGGCGGTGTGAATGGTTTAAATATTTTTGATCCGGAACAAATACTTTCCGGCGTGTTTTCACCCAATGTGTATATCACCAATTTACTGGTGAACAATACCGTTGTTTTACCGGGTGATAAAACGGACGTGCTGCAGCAAAATATTGAACAAACGAAAGCCATTACCCTTAATTACCAGCAGGATATTTTAACGCTTGAATTTTCTTCCTTAGACTTTACGGCCCCGGAGCAAAACAAATACCGCTATCAGTTGGCGGGTATTGATAAAGGCTGGGTAGAAAGCGGCAATCGCAGGGGTGCTACCTACCTGCACCTGCCTGCAGGAAAATATACCTTCAAAGTACAGGGCAGCAACAGCCAGGGCATCTGGAGCAACCATATGCATGAGCTGGAGATCATAATACTGCCGCCCTGGTGGCTCAGTTGGTGGGCATATATTATATACGGTGTACTGATCGCATTGGCCATAAGAGCATATCTTAAGTTTAATGTAAATAAGGCCAGGCTTGAATCACAATTGAACTATGAACAGTTGGAAGCCAAAAGAGTAAAAGAACTGGATACCATTAAAACACAATTATATACCAATATTACGCATGAATTTCGTACACCCCTTACGGTTATACTAGGTATGGCGCAGCAGGTAATTGATCAGCCGGGCGAACAGTTTGACAGCCGTATGGATATGATCGTGCGCAACGGACGCAGTTTGCTGAACCTGGTAAACGAGATGCTGGATCTTTCCAAGCTCGAATCCGGCAATATGCAACTGCAGTTAACGCGGGGCGATGTGATACCCTTTCTCCGTTATGTTGTTGAATCTTTTCACTCCCTGGCAAACAGTCAGCAAAAGCAACTGCATTTTCTCACTGATGTAGATACCCTGTACATGGAATACGACCGGGAAAAGATCAGGCAGATCATTTCCAACCTGCTATCCAACGCCATCAAGTTCACGCCCGAAAAGGGAAATATCTACATCACCGTAATCGAAAATGTGTCGCCCGATGAGGGTGATCGCGCTACATTGATCATTAAAGTAAAAGATACCGGTATAGGCATACCCGAAGACCAGTTGCAGCATGTTTTCGATCGCTTTTATCAGTTAGACAACAGTCACACCCGCAAAACAGAAGGCACCGGCATTGGTCTTGCATTAACCAAAGAGCTGGTGAAATTAATGAAAGGTGAGATCGGGGTTAAAAGCCCGCCTGCCGGTATAACACGTGGCAGCGAGTTTACGGTATCGCTGCCTTTAAAAAAGGTAGCCGCCATTGATGAAAACACAGAAGATCGTTTGAAAAAGGCTTCCATTACTCCGCCACCCCCGGCCACTATCAGCACACAGCGGGTAAACAATGGCCAACAAACTACCACTGCGCCTTTAATATTGCTGGTAGAAGACAACGCCGATGTAGTGGCGTATACGGCATCCTGCCTGCCCGGTTACCGGCTGGCTGTTGGTAAAGACGGAAGGGAAGGATTTGAAATAGCCACGGATATGATCCCCGACCTGATCATTACCGATGTGATGATGCCATTTGTGGATGGCTTTGAACTGGTGGCCCAATTGCGCGACAATGAATATACCAGTCATATTCCCATTATTATGCTTACTGCCAAAGCAGATATGCGCAGTAAGATAGAAGGCTTGCAAAAAGGCGCTGATGTGTACCTGGAAAAACCCTTCAATAAAGAAGAGCTGCTGGTAAGGATAGAGAAGCTAATGGAGATGCGCAAAAAATTACAGCAGTATTATCTTAAAAAAGCCGGCATCATCACCAACGGTTCGCAACCCGTGCCGTCGGATATTGTTCCGGAAAAGATAAAGGAAAAACCTGAAGATGCTTTTATCATAAAGCTGAGGGAAGTAGTGGAACAGCATTTGAGCGATACAGATTTTACCGTGGAGCAATTGTGCAGGCTGGTGTTCATGAGTCATTCGCAACTGCATCGTAAATTAGACGCGCTTACGGGTTATTCTCCCAACAAATTTATACGGATGCTGCGGCTTAAAAAAGCCAAGGAACTGTTGCAGCACCCCGCCAGCAGCATTGCCTCGGTTGCACTGGATTGCGGCTACAACGACCCGGGTTATTTTGCCAGAGTATTTAAACAGGAGTTCGGCTCCACGCCACAGGAATGGAGAATGGCAAATTGCTAAATCAAACATGTAACGGAGGCGTCTTCAGCGAAGTAAACCACCCGTTGCAGGGTGGCTTTCTTCAACGCCTCTGGTCTTATTGCCCATAAATTTTTCGTCTATGCTGCTGAAACTGCATTGCTTTTTC
This sequence comes from Agriterribacter sp., assembly GCF_035445465.1. Lineage (NCBI taxonomy): Bacteria > Pseudomonadati > Bacteroidota > Chitinophagia > Chitinophagales > Chitinophagaceae > Agriterribacter > Agriterribacter sp. Next base: position 51,001 of record NZ_DAOMQT010000019.1, on the reverse strand, counting down.
ATAGATTTGACACTTAAGTCCAAAATAAAATGCCAAACACCTGGAGTCGTGAATTTGGGGCTTTAATCAATACCCAGCGCCAACAAAACAAAATGCCCTTGCGGAAAGTTGCTGCTATATTAGATATTGATACCTCTACACTTAGTAAAATCGAAAAAGGTGAACGACCTGCAAATGCGAAGATGATACCGGTTATTGCAGAATTGTTTGGGCTTGATTTTAAAGAACTACAGATTCGATACTTAAGTCAAAAAATGAATGACGAGTTTGCTAACGAAGCTTATTTTGAAGAGGCTTTGGGTAAACTTATAAAAGACAAGGAATTATTGTGGAAATAAATTCTGATATTAATATTTTAGGAGGGCTCCCAGATTTTGATTTGATACTGCACTATTTAAATAGGGAGTCGTCAAAATTTGAATATAAACCTCACTATACGTATACTTCTATCAAGACGGATAAATCCGTTAAACGGTTTGAGAACGCGATAGTTAGGACATTTTTAAAACATTCAGACAAGAACGCAGAATTATTAATAAAATCCATTTTGTCGATAGAGGGATTATCTTCTAACGGGTTAGTCATGCTCTTTTGGAACGCTTCTGCTAATAATGAGTTATTGCGTTATTTAAACGAACACGTATATTTTCCGGCTTTTTATTCGGGCAAGTTGACTTTAAAAAAAGAGGATGTAATTGCCTGTATTAAAGAACTTAGAGAAACGGAATTGCAAATAAAGGGCTGGACAATAGATACTATAGAAACCGTCGGGCGCAAGTATCTGACCTTCCTCAAGAAACTTACTTTAATGGAAGGGTCTTTAAAAAAAGTAATTGTTCATCCTTATTTGAACGACAAGGCATTTGTTCTTTTTATTTATTGGCTTAAAGCAATAGAGGCAACCCCAAATATTTTAGAAAGCAGCTGGTTGAAATACTCTTTCTGCGAAAGAAATGTATTTCTTGAACGGTCGATGCAAAAGAAATTTTCAAAATATTTTCAGTTGCTTTATACGGGTGATAAGCTGAAAATTGAAACAACAGTTCCATACGAAATAATATACGATGCCATTAAATAACCCAGCACATATTATTCATGAAGTCAAACGCCTTGTTGAATCAGACAGACGTTCGGAAATCAGGCTAAGTGCCAACGGGGGAAATTCTGTTCTCATCGTTTGCGACCCGATAAAAGAACTCGAATACATCACCCATTTAGAAAAATTGCTGCCAGAAGATAATTACTCAATCATCGATCTGAATAAGTGTTTGATGAATTTTATATCAGCTCACAAAGCGGAGTTGATTGAATTGTATAATTTGTTACAATCTGCAACCCATGAAATATTTAAAGCACCGGCCGGCGAGGAATCAAAAGACTTATTTAAAGAAATCATAGAGCAAATAACCAGGGTATTGTCAGATGGCAAAGTGCCAGTGTTAATTAACACCGGCGCCCTGTATGGAACAGGTATTCACAACATCCACATTATGGAAAACGATGTTGTTATGAAAGCGACATTGCCCGTGATTATATTATATCCGGCAACCATTGAACCTGACCGGATCATGTTTCTTGGCAAATATCCTGCATCAAAATACCGTTGCATGATTGTTCAATAAAAAGAAAAAACTAACATGCTTATAAAAGATATTTTAACTATAGACCTTAGCGAGGATATTAAGAATGTAATTGACCTGGAAGATATTTCAGAAGCTGCTATTCAATCTGAAATTGAAAGTTATATTATAACAGATGGCCTTGCAAAAGAGTATTCGGACTTCGTTTCCATTTTTACATCAAACATTATCGAAACCGGTGTGTGGCTTTCTGGTTTCTATGGTTCAGGCAAATCATATTTCGGAAAGCTACTGGGCTACATGATGAGCAATAGACTAATCAACGGTACGCCGGCCAGAGACAGAATCCTCCAAAGATTTACGGGAATAGACGATGAAGCACTGGTTAAAAACTCAATAGCCAAACTGAATAGCATTAATGCTCGTGTGGTTTTTATGGATATTGCCAAGCAAGATACATCCAAAGGATTCGCCTATTCTTTGTTTAGAAACTTTCTAAAATCGCTCGAAGTACCAGAAAATGAACATGGATTTTTATTATTCTCATTGATGTGCGATGCGGCCTACAGAGATATAAATGATTTTGTACAAGACAAACTGGGTAAGTCGTGGAACCAAATAAAAAGCAACCGTACACTTTATATCGGAAAAATTAAAGAGATATACATTGCTTTGGGTAATGCAGAACCTGATTATCAAAATATTCTTACCACCATCCGGAGAGAAATCGATGAGTTTAGTGCATCTAAATTAAAGGATGAACTAAATAACTATTTTAAGGCAGTAAACGATGAGAAAGTTGTTTTTCTTTTTGATGAAGCAAGTGAAGCAATTAATCAGAAAAAATTTACGCTACTTGATCTGGAGGGCTTGAGTGAATCACTCTCATCGTTGGGAGGAAAGGTTTGGACCATAGCTATCGCTCAGGAAAAATTGGATGATGTAATCAATAACTCAAATGTTAGCAAGGCTCAACTGACCAAGGTGACCGACCGCTTCAAAACCAAGATTCATCTTGAAGCTACAGAGGTGGATGTAATTATCCGTAGTCGTTTGCTGAAGAAGAAGAATGATGCGGTTAAGAAGTTGAAAGACCACTATCAAAGTCATTCAGGAAAAATAGCTGATCATAGTGGTTTGACCGGTGCTGGGAAAACTGAAAACGTAGATTCCTTTGTAACCTATTACCCATTCTATCAAAATCAATTTGGGTTGCTCCAAAACTTTCTTTTTGGCCGCCAGGGGTATGCTTCCACTAAAGTGGCTGCAAGAGGTATGATTATTACTACTTATGATATTCTCAAATATGAAATCCAAAACGAAAAATTATACAATGTTGCAACGGGCTGGCAGATAGCAAAAGAGGCACAGCCACAGCCTCCGGTTCGTTTGGTAAACAGGTATGCAAATGCGGATACTATCCTGAGAAATGAACATATTGACTTGCCAGGCCGTCATTTACTGGAAACTATTCATTTCTTAACGGAAGCGGAAATTGCTCCTACATCATTGAGCAATATTGTAAAGTCGTATATCAAGTTGCCGGAAGATTACCATGCCAGCCAAACCCTAATTACCGAGGCACTTAATGCTTTAGTAGAGCACAAAATCCTTTTATTATCTAATGGTACTTATCGTATTACTTCTGATATTGAACAGAGGCTGTTGGATGAAATGAATCAGTATCCGGTTCAGACTTTTAAGAAAAAGCAGCAAATCATTACAGCATTTAAAAATTCAGCAAGCATTAAGGCCCTGGCTAAAATCAATGATAACAATACACCTTATGACTTCTACATCACGTCTGACAATGATGACGAGCTGACAAATCCGGCTCTCAAACAACTCAAGCTGAAAGTGAAAAGCCTTTACAGTTTTGGCGATGATCGGAACGCAGATATCGAGCAGATTAAAACACAGTTTCAAAACGATAAAGACGTAATCTGGCTTACACCGGATAACAGCCAATTCAAAGAGATTGATAAGTTATTGGATGAAATAGAACGTATCAAGTACCTCGAAGAAAAATATACCAACCCTAATTCAGATGAAGGCCCAATTGTACGGGCATTTCAAGCTGAACGTTCTGCTAAAGAAAACAGGTTGAAAGAATTGGTAGAACAATCACTGCTACATGGTGACATTATATACCTGTACAACACTGCGCAGTTAGATAGGAATAATTGGCAAGCTACGCTGAATGGCCTACAGCGCCAGGTAATTCATAATGTTTACAGTCAAAGGCTTTCTACACAACTTTCGGATGCAATTGCAGACAGAATCATTAAAGAAGGTAACAATCAAAGGCTACATACATATTTTACGAGCCAGGGTGCTGATTTTCAGTTTTATGATGTTCATGGAAATTTTATTGGAGAATCATTAAAACCCGCTGAGCACATCTTATATAAGATTAGGAATACGTTTGTGGATGGCCACACACTCGAAAAAGATTTAGAGCAACCGCCTACAGGCTTTGGCTTTGGTACCGTCATTGCCACCGTTGCCGCTTTAATGAGAGGCGGCAAAATAATGGCTAAGTACAATGGGTTGGAGAAATTTTCCTGGAAGGACGATGGTGTATCTAATATTTTTAGTGCAGCCCGTGAGTTCCGTAAGGCATCATTCAAGGCTATAGCCAAATCTTTAAATACTACCCAAAAGAATAGTATCGTAACTGGTTTGCAGGAGTTGGATTGCGAAACCCATATTGGCAAAAAGATAGATTGGAACACGAATGATTTTGACCTGGTCAATGCGGTTCGTGAATTAGCCAAACGTTTCTGCGACAAGGTGGACGACATGAAGCGCCAGAATAAAGATTTTGAAACTTTGTTCGGCAATTTGGAATTATGCAAAGACAGATTAGGCTCCTTTACTGGGGCAGTGAGTGAAGCGAATTATATCGATAAAGCTGAAAACTACCTCTCTCAAACAGTTGTCTATGCCGATGCGATTAATGAGATTGATAAAGCGGAGAAATTTATCCGAAATAACCTTGAAAAGCTCAGGCTATGGAAAACGTTTGCTGATGGTGTTACAGATGAATTAAACAAAGCGGCAAAGTCCGATGTAAACATATCACAACTGGTAGCTACATTCAACAGCCTTTACAAGGGGGAAGTCGTAAAGAACTTTAGGTCGTTACAAGAGACGGTTCAAAAAATAAAGGATGCTTATTTTCAACTTATGCAGTCGGCCGCCTCGGATATGTCGGCCAAGTATACACAATTGAAAAAAGATGCTGAGTCCTTAATTAAAGAAATTAGCAGTCTGCCAATAGATTTGAATAATGATGCAAACAGTAAAGCAAACAACATTCTGCAATATGCCACATACCGGACTTCCACCGTTGTAGATATCGATTATGATGTAAAAGATAAGCAAACGAGGTTCACGTATTCGGAAATGTTGTCCTTCATTCAATTGTTCAACACTTATAAAACAGAGTTAGAAATAATTAAGCCGGGTTTAATGCGAACGCCTCTGCCTACGCCGAAGCCTGGTACGCCGGTAACCCCGGGTATTAAAACCTATTCAGCTACCATACCCGGTAAGAAACTTAAGGTGACCGAATACAAAGTATGGTTACAGCAGGAGTTACAAAAGCTGGCGGGGGCATCCGATAATGATGAAATAGAAATTAATTAATAGAACGGAAATGAAATTAGCCGACCACGTTGAACACATACGAAAACTGATCGATACTGCCTTTCGCAATCGCCTGGGCAGGATGGGTATTATGGAAACAAGTGTGCTGATTCGTAGTTCAGTGCCGAATGAATACCTGGGCGATAGAATCAGGATTGATTCCCTAACAGAGATTTGGACTGCTGAAACAGGTAGTGCGGAAAATGCATATGAGAAACTTGTGGAAGAGTTAACATTCACTTTATTCAATCGCCTGGCTGCTTTAAAGGTGATGGAAGCCCATACCTTGCATCCCGAGATTGTTACCCGGAGGAGCCAGCATGGTGATCGCTCTTTTGCTCACAAACATTGGCTGGAGCAAAACCCTAACGGGCGAAATAAGGAAATGGAAGGACTGGTTCGTTTTATGGAAGATCAATTGGCTGCATTGGCAGGCGATATTCCTTTATTCAGCCCACAGCACCCTTATCATTTATTACCAACTGCCATTGAATTGAGTGGCATTATGAATGCCTTTAACCAGGTGGAAACAGATGCACAGGTCGAAGAAAATATTTGGCAAAGCGATGATGTGCTGGGGTGGCTCTACGAAAGCTACAACAATTACAAAAAAGCAGCTCACAAAGAAAGTGGCGATAAAACAGAGTTCAACAAAGTAAGCATACAAAGCCAGGTATATACTCCCCGATGGGTGGTGAAATTTTTGGTAGATAATAGTTTAGGGAAGCTATACCTCGAGATGTATCCGGATAGCGATATAAAAAATCGCTATAAAATTGCCAATGCACCCAAAACAAGAACAAGAGAACCGAAGTCATTAACAGAAATCAGAATGATTGATCCTGCCACAGGTAGCGGAAACTTTCTGTTGTATGGCTTCGATCTGTTTTACGATTTGTATACCGACCAGATTGACAACTATGGTGCAGATTATGACGACCGCAAAATTGCGGAATTAATCATTGCTCACAACCTGCACGGGGTTGACCTGGACGATAGGGTTATCCAGTTGGCTCAATTGGGTTTGTACATTAAAGCGAAACGCAAAAAACGTTCTGCAAAAATTGAACACTTCAACATTGTAAGCTCCGATTTTTATTTACCGGAATACGTTACCGTAAAACATTTGTTTGAAAGTGAAGAACCGCTAAGCCCTGAACTGGAAAAAATTGTAACCGACCTCTGGGCAGATCTGCAGCAAGCCTACAAGTTTGGTGCATTGATACGCCTGGAAGAAAAATTCAGTTTGCGGTTGCATGGTTTGGTGCAGCAGTTTGAAAGAACGCAGATGCAATTATTCTCGGCTCAAACATTAGCCAGTTATGAAAACTTCAGAGATAATTTTTTTACCAACCTCCAAAAAGCAGTAGCCCAAAACACGGCTAAACAAGGGCAAACCTTCCTGAATACAAAAACCCGGGATGCCATTACCTTTTTGCAATTACTTACACAGAAATACGATGTGGCAGTTGCCAACCCACCTTATACAGATAGTGCAGACTTTGGCACGGAACTGAAAAAGTTTGTGGATGCCAATTACAAGCAACCCTATAAATTCAACTCCAACCTGTATGCTGCGTTTATTAAGCGTTGTTGCGAACTGACAGACGAAACAGGTTATGTAGCGTTGATACATCCGCACACGTTCATGTTTATTAAAACATTTGAAGATGTAAGGAAATATCTCATTGAACATACACATATTGACTTGCTGGTGGATTACGGTCTTGACCGGGTAAATCTATTTGGTCCAGGCATTCTTTTAGATGCCACATGGTATGTATTGAGTAAAAATAAAAAGGATGAGACTGGCATCTACTTTAACATCACGGCCAATCAACAGGAGAAAACCAAGCAAGGCTCATTAGAACAAGCTTATGATGATGTAATTCATAAACGCACCAACAATAGGGTGTACACCCTCCCCCAAGAAAAATTAAAAATTATTGAAGGCTGGCCTTTTATTTACTGGATAAGTGATGGATTTCGGGAGAAGTTTAAAGAGAAGACGGTAAACGTAATCGCAAGTGTTACAGAAGGTTTTAAATCAAATAACAATGAAAAAATACTAAGACACATCTGGGAAGTTTGTAAGGAAATATCTGCAATTGAAAATTATGTATTCTATACCAAGGGGGGTAAGTATAACAAGTGGTACGGCAATATTTGGTTAGCAATAACATGGTTAGATAATGGAGACAACCAATTGGCAAATGGTGCAAGTTTGACCAGCAAGGATTTATATTTTAAGGAAGGAATTACATACACTAAATCTGGATCTAAAGGGCCCTCTTTTAGATACTTGCCATCAAAATTAATTTTTGATAGTGGAAGCCCTTCTATCTTTCTTTCTGATATTCATTACAATCTAAATTACTTATTGGCTTTCTTAAATTCATTCCTTGGGCAGTACGTATTGAATTGCTTAAATCCTACTGTAAATATTCAGGTAAGTGATATAAAAAGATTACCGATTGTAAAGCCACCCCGGCTTATAGAGGAGAATATTTCTGCATTGGCGGGCGAAAACGTTTTTATCAAAAAAGGGCTTAACTCTTTTCGGGTAATTGAAACCGATTTTACAAATACTCCAATATTGGCTTATTCAGATTCTTCGCTTAAAGACCGCTTAATAAGATACTTCAATTTTGAGAATGCTCAAATAACTCAGGTGTTGTTGAATGAAGCAGTCATCAATCAGCTTATTTTCAAAGTATATGATTTAAGCGAAGAAGATAGGCTTCAAGTGGAAACAAAAATGGGCAAACCAGTTGGTAAATTACCTGTTTTAAATGTTGCCCGAAAAGCCTATCAATTGGAACATGCCCTGGAACAGGAAATTGTAAAAAAGCATATAGCCAACCTTGAAGCAATTGAATTTGATGCGCAACAAGTTGAGGCAATAAAATCTGAATTGAGGTCCTTGTATCAAAGCAACAATGACCTTGAAGAATTTTGCATTCGTCATCAGGTAAATCCCATCAATGTCTGGTATTGGTTTAAAGTAAGCAAGGTATTGCCACAAGCCCGTGTTGCTGAAATAGCTTTAGAGTTTTTGGCAGATGCTTTCCGTACCATCCTCATAGCAGATGAAGATGGTATAGTGCCTTTGGTTGGTTTGCCTGGCGAACCACGGTTAATGGATCGCTTTGAGGAGTATTGTTTTAGTAAAGGTTTTACTTCTGCCCAAATCATGCAATTAGACGCCTTGATAGGCCGCCCTGTCAATGAGTATGTAGAACATTATTTCTTCAAGAATTTCAGTGATCACCTCAACCTGTTTATGTACCTGCCCAAAACGCCGTTCATCTGGCATCTCAGCAGTGGGGAATATCAGGGCTTTGAAACATACATCATTATTTACAAATGGAACAGGGATAGTTTATACAAATTAAAAAGTAACTATCTCAGCAAACGAACTGAAAGCCTGCAGTATCGCTTACAGCAAATTGCAGATAGCACCACCGGCCAGGCACAAACAGAAAAAGAAACCATTCGCCTGCAGTTGCAGGAAATAGATGCCTTCGCCCAAAAAATTGATCAACTAATAGCAGAAGGCTACGATCCTAAGCTGGATGATGGTGTGGGTAAAAACATTGCACCATTACAAGCAAAGGGAATGTTGAAAGCAGAAGTATTGAAAACAACCGGTGGGCAAAAGTCTCAGTTAAATAAATACTTAAATGCTGATTGGTAAATATAATTACGAATTAGGAGTTTGGAAATGATTTTTGAGCGAGGAGAATGGTCACAAATTTCGACAAGATATGTAACAAATGAAGAATGGTTTTGTAACAAATGTTTTCTTTTTTTGTTACAAAAGGAATACAGTCTGTAACAAATATTTGCTAAATTTGTTACAAAAATAGAAATGGCAAGTATAGAAGACAAAATATTAAAGCAAATAGAGGCCCTTCCTAAGGGGGAGCTATTGCTTCCTGCCGATTTCAGTGAACTTGGATCATCAGAGGCGGTGAGGCTATCACTGTTTAGGTTAGAAAAAGAAGGCGTGATAAGCAGAGTAGCCCAGGGAATATATGTTCGCCCCAAAGAGAGCAGTTTAATAGGGAAGCTTGTACCCACAGCCGAAGAAGTGGCGGAAGCTATTGCCAAGCGGGATAGAATAAGAACTGTTCCTACAGGAAGCTATGCTTTAAACGCTTTGGGGTTGAGTACACAAGTGCCCATGAATATTGTGTTGCTTACAGATGGTTCACCCCGTGAAATAAAAGTGGGCAAACGAAAAATAAAGTTTAAAAAAACCACCCCTAAAAACCTCCTGGCAAAAGGTAAAATAAGCCGGTTGGTGATACAGGCATTAAAAGAAATCGGCAACGGTAAAGTAAGCGAAGAAGAGGAAAAAAAGATTATTGACTTATTGAAAAAGGAAGATGAAAAGGACTTTAAACACGACATAGCCTTAGCACCGGTATGGATTCAAAAAATTATGAAAAAAGCATTGAACGATGGCAAAAATTGATTTTTACAGCATAGAGAAAACAGAGAAAGAAGCCATTTTTAATGCTATAGCAAACGCAAAGGGAATGACGCCCTTTGCTGTAGAAAAAGACTGGTGGGTAAGCCGCACCCTGGATATTATTTTTCAAATGGACATAGCCAAACATTTGGTGTTTAAAGGGGGTACATCACTAAGTAAGGCGTGGAAGCTGATAAACCGCTTTTCAGAAGATATTGATTTGGCTATTGATAAAGAGTTTTTTGAAGGCTATAAAGGGGATATTACAAGAACACAAGTATCGAAGCTAAGAAAGGAAGCAGGAGTATATACTACAGGAACTTTCTTTGCAGAATTGCAGGAAGCGTTCAAGGCAAAAGGCTTTAATCACCTTGATTTTAAAGTGATTGATACCGGAGAAAGTGACCAGGATCCCAGGATCATTGAAATACATTACCAAAATATTATACCCAAACCCACTGAATATGTTTTACCAAGGGTACAAATAGAAATCAGTTGCAGATCGTTACGGGAACCGTTTACTGTTCAAAATTTTGGTTCGTTGGTAGATGAAAGTTATTCCGATAGTGACTTTGCCGACCCCTTATTTGAAGTGCCTACCGTAAATCCGGAACGAACCTTTTTAGAGAAGTTGTTCTTATTACACGAAGAGTTTCATCGTCCGGAAGAAAAAATGCGGGTGGATAGATTAAGCCGCCATCTGTATGATATATACCATCTCACTAAAGCAGGTATTGCAGAAAAAGCAATAAGCGATAAAGAGTTGTATGAAACCATTGTAGCACATCGATACAAGTTTTCAAGAATAGGTGATGTGGATTACAACAGGCATAATCCTAAAACACTTAATCCAATTCCAGTTGAAGAAAAAATGGCTGAATGGAAAGCTGATTATACCAAAATGAAGGAGGATATGATCTATGAAGAGAATAAGCCTTCTTTTGAAGACCTGATTAATAATTTGAATGCTGTAAGAACCCTGCTTCAGGAATTGGATTGGCAATTTGAACTTGAGTTTCCTATTCCTAATTCCTAATTGAAAAATCCTAATTGACTATGACAGAACAATGGCTCATACAAGATATTAAGAAGTTATTGCAACATCGAAACCGTGTTGTACTGCTGGACCCAACAGGCCAGTGTAGTTTTGCTTTGCCTATTCTGCAACAAAACCATATTAATACAATTCAAACAGATAACAACATTACTGAGCAATGGCAGCAAGAGAAAGAAGAACTGATGTTACGTCATGAAGCAGAAACAACCTTTAAAGAAAAGCCTCTTGTATTTTATGTCACCCGTCCGCAAGATAAACTCAGTTTTCTTTTCGATTATTGCTTTACACATGGCTGCCTCGATCTGAGCCATCCTCAGGATTGGTTAAAGAAAAAAATATTTACCCATACCGGTTTGCAGGTGCAGTTAGATAATCCCATGCTGCTTACCGCAGCAAAATTGGGCATTGGCAAAGACATTGCCTGGTGGAAAAAAATAGTGCAGGATTTAGAAGAAGTAATCAACCTGGATGATGAGTTGTTGCCATTTGTACACAACCCTGATGCTTATTTAAATACCAGGGACGCTGACATCAAAAGATTGTTTGAAGAAAAACTGCATGAGTTATTAAGTCAGCAATATATAAGCAAGCCACCAAAAACATTGGCAGATGAAGTGGTAAAAAGAATGTTGGATGGTTTGGTAAATAATGAAATTTCTGAAACGCTGTTGGCTTTGTACTATAAATGGGCCGACAGTGCCACTTACCGTCCTTCGTTAGAAACATATATCCGCAACTATAAATTGAACGGAACTGCAAACCCCTGGAATGTCCATCCCGATCATTGTTTTGAAAAACTGGATTTGCTTGCATTAAAGCAAATTGCGGAGAACATCCGGGATAAGTCATTTGTAAGCGATAAACTGCAAAAACTAGAGAAACGAATATTTTCATCCAGGTCTCAACTTTTTGTGCCCGCCTGGTGGCACGATGTCGTGGTCTTGTTCCATGCAGATACAAATCCTCTATCAGTCTGCAACAGCCTGAATGCTTTTATAGAGTATTACACCGGCACGTTCTCAAAGGTGGATAGAGCCATCCGGAATTTATATGAAGTATTTTTAAATGACGGATTTATTATTCGTCCTTTGCAGGAATACTATGAAGGCTTGAATCATTTGTTACTTCAAACCTGGTTTGGCTTTTATTCCGAATACAAATCGGATCAGCAAAGTTATTTGCCAAAACTGTTTTCCACTGCAAAGCCTAAAACAGCAGTTATTGTTGGCGATGGTGTGCGCTATGAGATTGCTGATTTTGTAGCCAACGAATTGCAAAAGCACTCCAAGGTGGAAAAGCAAATCATGATGGCCGATATGCCATCTGAAACTGAACACAACATGAGTGCTTTATATGTAGGGAACAAAAAAGTTGTTTCGTTGCATAAAGACCGTGAAGCAAGTCTGACGAGAACAACGGGTAAAGCTATTGTTTATATGCCTTTGGAACAATTGAACTATGGGATAGAAGCAGATTATCTCGTATTAACTTACAAAGATATTGACAGCGCCGGAGAAAAATTACAACAAGCTGCTATTAAGTTATTCTCGGAGTTTGAAGCAGTGTTGGTAGATAAAATTGCCATGCTGTTAAATATTGGCTATCAGGAAGTATACCTAGTAACCGATCATGGTTTTGTACTTACAGGTTTATTGGATGAGGCAGATAAGATAGAACCGAATGCAACAGGTAAGAAAGAAGTACATGAACGCTTTATTCGAACAGTAGATAAACAAGCCAACAGCGAATGGTTGGCTTTTGAGGAAGCTTATGCAGAATACAAGTATGTGTACGCTGCAAAGAATCATCGTCCATTCAAATCAAAAGGTGTTTATGGGTTTTCACATGGAGGCTTTACACCACAGGAGATCATTATCCCAAAATTCAAGTTTTCCAAAATAAAATCTCAGACATCACAATTGGACGTTTTCATTTCCAACAAACAGGAACTGACCGATACGCCAAGTGAATTGTTTGTAATCAGGTTAGATGCACCAAAGGCGCCAAAAGACTTGTTTAGCGGTATAAGAAAAGTGCAGATAAAGCTATATGCAGGCAATAAGGAATACCAGGGCAGTGATATTTTTTCAATTGAGTCAAACTCAATCGTGGATAAGGAGTTTTCATTTAGTGGGAATACCCAGGTACAGGCAGTATTGCTGGATGCAATAACACAGGAACAATTGGATACAGCGATCATAAAAAAATCTAACCTCCGGGATCTGGGAGGCTTATAATAAAACGAACCAACATGATAGTGTTAGACGACTTAGATAAAAAAGCTTTAGACCACTTCAGGGGTTTTGTTGTAAAGAAAGACCTGGTGGGCATCATCAAAGGTGGAGCGAACGTTCCGGCATTTGTACTCGAATATTTATTAGCCAATACTTGTAGTACCGAAAACGAAGAGAAGCTGAAAGAAGGAATGGAGAACGTAAAGAAAATCCTTCGTGACCACTATATAAATCCTGAGGAAAGTACGCTTATACAATCAAAGCTCCGTGAACGAGGGAGGTATAAAATCATTGATAAAATATCTGTTGATCTCGATCCGCAGAGAGATCGCTATTGGGCAAACATTGCCAATAGCAATATTAGAAAAGCAAACATTGGTGATGATTTGGTCAATACACATGAAAAGTTATTGTTGGGCGGCATCTGGGCTATCATTGAAATGGAGTACGATCCAATGATAACTATTGGCTCAACTGTTTTTCCTTTTGTTGTTCGTGATATTAAGCCTATCCAGTTATCAAGTTTCGACAACTCAAAAATATCCGATAAAAGAAAAGAATTTAGTAAAGACGAATGGAAAATCTTACTGCTTCGAAGTGCAGGTTACGAACCATATAGTGAAGGCCTTGATGATAGAAAGCTGAATCTTTTACTTTGTCGTTTAATCCCGTTAGTTGAGGCTAATTTCAACATGGTTGAATTAGGCCCTCGTTCATCAGGCAAGTCGTACATATACAAAGAGATTACGCCCTATGCAATATTGATTTCAGGAGGGCAAGGTTCGGTGGCTCAGCTATTTGTGAACAATACCACGGGCAGGGTTGGTTCGGTAGGTTTATGGGATGCAATATGTTTTGATGAAAGTACAGATAAGCTATTTAAAGACAGGGATGCCATTCCATTGATGAAAGACTACATGGAATCAGGGTCGTTTTCAAGAGCCAAGGGAGGTGAGATTTCTGGTTCAGCTTCCATTATCTTAAATGGCAATATCAATCAGCCAGTTGAAACCGTTTTACAGACTTCACACCTGTTCAGTCCACTTTCGGATGAAGTAAGTTACGACACCGCCTTTTTGGATCGTATTAACCTCTTCTTGCCAGGTTGGGAAATAACAAAATTCAGCCCCAAGAACTTTACGAATCATTTTGGCTTTAGTACTGACTTCTTTTCCGAAATATTGAAGTCGCAACGTAAGACAACTCACTACAATGCCATTGATAAATACTTCACTTTAGGAGCACATTTAAAACAAAGGGATTCTAAATCAGTTCGCAGAATTGTCTCCGGGTTCATTAAGCTCCTTCATCCGGATAATAATTTTACTAAGGAGGATATCAAAGAATACCTCGTTATCGCCATGGAAATGAGAAGGAGGGTAAAAGAACAACTGAAACGTATTGGAGGTATGGAGTTTTGGGATACTAATTTTTCATACATCGACAAGGAAACACAGGAGGAGATATTCGTTGGATTGCCTGAAGAAAGAGGTTCCCATTTAATAGAAAGTAATCCGCTTCCACCAGGAGTATGTTACACAGCCACCAGCGATGGAGAAAGTAATTCCCTGGTAAAGATCGAAGTGGTTGCTCTTCGTGGTACTGGTAAGGTAAACGTAACAGGTACCAACAGTCAGGAGGTAAGAGAGGGCATCAAAAATACCTACAACTATCTGCGCGCAAACGAAAAAAGCATATTGAATGAACAACACTCTCTTTTAGGTTACGATTTAAATATTCAAATTAGTAATTTGATGGGTGCGTATATAAGCGGTGGAATTGGGAGCGCAGTATATGTCGGCATTATTTCAGCCATTTATAAAAAGAATCTTAAGCCTGGATTAGCTGTTTTGGGTAACATTTCAATCGGTGGCGCTGTAGAAAAAGTTTTAAATTTTTCTGACAAGGTTACTCTTCTTTCAGAAAACGGCGCGAAGACGGTATTGGTACCAATGGAAAATTTAAATGAGATAACAACCTTGCCCCAAGGCATTTTGGGAAAAACCGACACCCCTTTTTACGGAAATAGTCAAATGCTATTGCAGAAGGCGGTAACGGGTGAATAGGAGAGGTAAGCAGGGTATCTTTTATTCCAATTTGGATTCGTTGGAATTCTGTTACTAATTATAGCTGTCCATGCGTGTTTATCCGACCTGCATGTTACCGTTATTTATTTAACAATTTAAGAAAAGTAATATCCGTCAAAAGGTCCGGCTAGTCTGAGGGCATGCAGTTTTTACTCCCTGCGTTTGGTCTTTGATTCGTCAACCGCAATTTCAATAACTTCTTGCAGCCGGTGACTTTGGGACGCAAGTGGCTTTAGCGGCTTATAAAATGTCCCACGTGAGCCCTATAGTCCCACAAAATGAATAGCGAAAATAAAAAATGGACGCAAGCAAAGCCGGCGCCCATAGAATTGCCCGGCTACAGCAATTAATTATGCATCCGGAATCTCCGGAATGTAAGGGCTGCTGTTACATTGGAAAACTTAAATAAACTGCATTTGCGCAGCCTTCCGGATAAGCGAAGCGGTATTCTTTGCTTCCAGCTTTGCCAGCAGGTTTTTCCGGTGTGTTTCCACCGTAGCAATGCTGATAAATAATTTCTGAGCAATTGCCGCATTGGTCATTCCATCCGCAATTAATCCCAGCACTTCTTTTTCACGACGGGTTAACGCAATGGCAGTTGCGTCTTCTTTTCTTAAAGTGAGTGAAGCTTCCTCACTCAGGTAGTGTTTCCCTTTTACTACCGTACCTATAGCATCGGTTAATTCGTGCTGCGTTGCATTTTTTAAAACATACCCTGAAGCCCCGTTGTCCATCATTTTCCGGATAAAACTTTGCTGGTTAAATGTGCTGAGTCCAACAATAAAAACGGAAGGATATTTTTCTTTCACTTCCTTACAGAGCTCAATGCCGCTTTGATCGGGAAGGCTTATATCCATCAATATCACATCGGGCTGCCGGTTCTTCAGGAAAGCCAGGCAGGAAGCGGCATTCATGGCATGACCCGCCCATTCAATATCTTTTTCGTTCTGTAATAACGACCGGATACCTTCTATCACCATATAGTGATCATCAACTATAAATACACTGGTTGCCATTATGCTTTTAATTCAATTAATACAGATGTGCCTTTGCCCGGTTCCGACTGCACATCTAATTTCCCTTTGAGATATTCAACCCGGCTCCGGATATTACTCCAGCCCATTCCTTTTCCACTTTTTAAAATTACCGGATCAAATCCTTTTCCATCGTCTTCGACAGTTATAGAAATATTTCCATCTGTTTTGGTTACCTGTACAATAGCTGTTGCAGCAGCGGCATGTTTCATGATATTATTGACCAGCTCCTGCGTTATTCTAAAAATGGTGATGGCCGTTGTTTGTTCTATCGTTTCATTTTCCAAACCAATAGACTGGTAAGTTACGCGCAATGCACCGGATTGGTTGATGTCGGTACAAAAATCCTTCAATGCCGTGTCCAGCCCAAATTTAACCAGCGCTTCGGGCATCATATTGTGTGCCACACGCCGCATTTCTTTAATGGAACTGTCCAGCATGTCCATGCTGCGTTCAAAAGCCTGGTGGTTTTCAGGCGTCATGATAAGGTTTCCTTTCATAGTCTGAAATGAATATTTGATGCCCGACAACATACCTCCCAACCCATCGTGCAGGTCTTTTGCCAGGCGGGTTCGTTCCTGCTCTTCGCCTTTTAATACGGCCTCTGTTGCCGTTAATTGTTTTTCTGTTTCTAATTCCGCAATTCGTTGCTGCTGTAGTTTTTGTTTATGCTTATGGTTGCGGTATGCCAGAAGCGAAATGACCAGCAGGGCGCCTGCACTGCCAAACAGGATATAATTCAGGATATTCTTTTGCTTTATTTTGACTTGCTGTAATTTTAATTGATTGTCTTTTTTTTCTGTTTCATATTTTGTTTCCAGTTCTATCGCGTATTCGGATAATTCCTGCTCCTGGAGCGTTTGAGACAAGGCATCCCATTTTTGATCGTAGAAATTAACAGCTTTAAAATCATGCTGTGCAGCTTTTATGGTTGAAAGCGTGCTGTACATAATTAAAAGCGGATCCGCAATGGAATCCTTTTCGGCAATGCTTAGCCCTTCTAAAAGATGATGTTCTGCCTGCTGAAAATTATTGCTAAGGATATTATTATACCCGTTAACGATGTATTGAAAGCATTTTAGCTTAATATCCGTTTTGGGGTTGTTTTCAAAATAATCATTCAATTCCATTGTTGTTTTTCTCAATTCAGCGGTATCGCCCACTGTATAATAGGAAGTAGCAAGGTTAATATGGGCTCTTACAATGGATCGCTTTCTATTTATTTTTTTTGCAATTTCCAGTTGTTTGGAAAACAATTCAATCGCTTTTTTGTTGTTCCCGTTTCTATGGTAGCACAAGGCGGTATTGTTTATTGCCGTAAGCAAACCACTGGTGTCTTTATATCGTTCGCCGGCGGCAATTCCCTGTTGGCCATAGGCTATTGCCTTATCATTTTGATTAAGGTCCATATATAACCAGCTCAGGTTTGCATAATTGGTTGCAATATTTACAGTGTCTTTAATTTCTTCCGTAAGCCTTAGCGAATACACCCCGTATTTTACCGCAGAGTCGTTCATCCTTAGATTATGGTAAATATTGAACAGGGCCCGATAGGAAAGTGCTTCCTGGAAGGGGTTTTTTTGTTGTTTCGCTGTTTCAATAGCCCGCAAACAATAATTAAGTGCAGGCCTGTAAGCGGCCTGGGCATGATAGATCTTCACAAATTCGTGAAAGCATCTGTGTTCATATTGCCGGGCGCCCACTTTTGAAATGAGCCTTTCGCACACATTGTTGTAATACAATGCCGAGTCAAACTCGTTTGCCAAAAAATATGCTTTCCCAATATCGAACAACAGGTTTACCTTATGGGTGTCTTCTTTTGCATGAGCGAGCACTTGTAACTGGCTGTCGAGGCTATTGGTTTGCTGGCCCACGGCAAGAACAGGCAGACCCCAAAAGCTAAGTAGTACAATAAACTTTCCCATGTCGTAAAATATAAATATTACGCCCAGTTTGCAAATAAAGGTTGATGCAGCCGCTTATTCTCTCCCCTTTTTCCATGATTTTTCCTTTTTACCGAAAAATCCTGTTTTTACAGGATGGACACACACCGAATGAATCCTCATTTTTACGGCATCAATTCATTGCTTAAAACCTTGGTCATGAGCAAACCGGGTGCTTAAATGGGTACAATGGAAGGAAATGATCATCTGAAGTACATTTCAATATAACGAATAAAAATGGTAACTTTTGTAGGATTATCCTCCGCAAAAGCTACCTGCCAAAAAGGTATTATGAAAAATGTTTTTAGCCAGTGGAATGAGCAGGCAGCAAAGCGATTAACCGAAGCAAATAGAAAGCTTTTCCAAAACCTTCACTTAATAAATCAACCATGAACAAGCAATTACTGTTTACTTTTTTCCTGCTCCTCCTGGCAGGTATAACTGTTGGGCAATCCAAACAAAAACCCCCTGCAAAGGACAAGCCCCCTACGCAAAAAGAAATGCAGGATATGATGAAGGAAATGCAGGAAGCCATAGACCAGATGAGCCCGGAAGATAAAAGGGCGATGGACAGCATGGGCATTAAAATGCCGGACACCAAAAGCATTCAAAAAAACATGTCTGGCATAAGCGATGCCCAACTAAAAAAAGCATACGAAGATGAAAGCAGGATCGTACCGCTAAATGATCCTGTAAGAATAAACGCGGCATTAGCAGTAACACTCTCTAATACTGAAATGAGTGCTTACATCAGCAAAACACAGCAGGCGGTGCTGGTACAATTATCACCTGCAGCCAAAGCAAAAGGGGCGGAAATTTATCAGCAACTCCGAAGCTTGAATAAATCTGCAGCAAACACGGCTGTCGGGTTATGGATGGATGGAAAACCAACGCTGGCGCTGTATGTTATTGGAGAGGCATGCAAGGCTGATCCTGCCAATGCCCTCATCCTGAACAACTATGCAGCTTTTTTAACCATGTGCGGCGCCGAAGAGCTTGCCTTGCCCATCTTAAATAATCTTAATAAACGGTTTCCTAAAAACAGCAGCATACTCAATAACATTACACAGGCATGGCTGGGCCTTGGTGATATTGCCAGGGCCGAAAAATATGCCGACAGCACCATCCGCATTTATGCGTATCATCCACAGGCAAATATGGCAAAATGTTTAATTGAAGAAAGCAAAGGCAATATCCCCAAGGCAATTGAGGCCGCTAAAAAAAGCATCCGCAAAGCATACAGTAACGAAAAAGAAAATAAATTAAAGAAACTGGGCTACGATTTAAAAAGTGATGATATGGATTGGAACAGGCCCATGCCGCAGGATGCTTTGGGCCTGGGAAAATTTACCTGGCCCGAATATCCTTTGGATGTTGAACAGAATAAGCCATCCGAAAAAGAATGGAATGATTTTATAGCCGAATGCCAGCAAAAGATCAACGCATTACAGGCAAAACAGCAACAGGCTGAGCAGGAGTATACAAAACAAGCCGGTTTGCGCACACAACAGGTGTTGCAGGCAGGCCAGAATGGTCAGTATGCCCGGCTAATGCCGGGATATGCAGCCAAGGCAATAAAAAAACTTGGGCCCGGCATAAAAGATGTTAATGGAAATATGTCCTTTGTATTTGCAAAAGAGCTGGAGCCGGTGGCAAAGGCATTAACTGCTGTTGAAGAATATGAAGCGATATTGAGTGAAAAACAAAAAGGACTGGATAAGAAATATGAAGACCAGGTTGGAGAAGGCAAGGCAAATCCCCTTGAAGCAATTTGTAAAGACGAGAACGCCATCCGCACCGAATTTTTAGCTGCTGCCAATGGCGGACTGCAAAGTGCATACAGAAGCTATTTCAATTATGTGCGTCGCAGAAGCAGCGAGCTTTTATATTATTACCAGTATACGATGTGGCCCGAACAGTTTGAGCTGGCAAAAATAAATGCCCAGATTGCCTGGCTCACACAAATAAAAGATCAGCGGGTATTTTTTAAAGACAAGAGCAGTTGGTGCAATGCTGTGCCTAAAACAAAAAAACCGGGCCAATTGCAAAATTTTGATGATGTTCATTGCGACTATGTAAGCACTATGGATCTGGGTGTTTATAAAATTACATCGAGCTGCAGCAATTTAACCGGCGAATTTGATTTCGGCGGAGTAAAAATTAATGTAGCGGATAATGTAGAGACGGGGCGGTTTTCCGGTTCAGCGATGGTGGGGGCCAGCAAAGGCTTCGACGGGCCGGCAGGTGCAGAATTAGAAGCTTCCATTGCCGCTTTGGTTGAATGGGACAACACCGGCATTACCGACGTAGGAGCCATTGCGGGTATAGATGCCAATGCGAAAGGCATAACAGTAGCCGGAGCAGATGTTAAGGTAACTGTTAACAGCGGCGTAAGCACTACGGGCAAAGGAATATTGCAGGGTATAAAATAAAGGATCAAAACCATCAAATTCAGAAAATGAAATATTTAATACTATCCGCTGTATTATCCTTTTCCTTAAATGCTTTTACACAGGATTGTACACAGGCATTACTGGCTCAAAAACCCGGTACATGGAAGGCAGGGCTGCAGGGTTCTATTCAGCATGTAAGTACAGCAGATCTGGCAAAAGAAAAACTGGTGTTAACGGCTATTCACAAAATGGTTAATACCCATTACAGCCCCAAAGGATGCCAGATAACCTATGGTACTGTTTTTGGCAAACACCTGTCGCCGGGGCTTGTATGGATAGCAGACCCTTATTACTATTCCATGTATATCCTCCGGTACATATGCGATGGCAACAGCAAGGATAAATCAAAATATTATGTAGATATTTCTACTCCAACAACGGTTAATATTACCGCAAACGCAATTTTTTCATTAAGCAGTTTATATGCTGCAAACCTGCCGCCGGATGATTTCAGGGGTTATTTAAAATTAAAGCAGCGGCCACAAAAAAAAGACGGCTATTATTATTTGGGTGAAGAAGTAGTAGGCAACAGCCACCTGGAAAATAAAATGAAAGAGTACCGGTGGTTGATCACCTATAATGATACCCTCCCTTTCTCCTATCTCAGCCGGAAAGAATATTTACTGATACAAAGAAAAAGATTAGAACAGGCGGTTAAAGAAAGCCCGGGCGAAAAAGCATATCTCGATAAGTATTTTAAAAACATCAATGATTACCTGGCAAAACCGGAAACCGAATTGAACCAGCCGGCCATTTGTATGTGGAACGACGAAGAAAGATTTGAAAAATTTGTTGATGAAGGTATCCGTGGTTCTTTTATTGCGGTGCAACCCAATCTTGCGTACTATAGAAAAGATCTGCCAAAGTCGTCCCCGCAATTCTTCACTGTAATTTATAAAATAGCACACGGTGATCCTGTGTTTGAAGAGAATATTGCAGCGATACAAAAAGCTGTTGATTTTGCGGCGTTGAAAAATATGCTGGGCAAATAAAGTGCTGATTGCAAAGTTTACAGATAAAAAAGGATAATGCTCCTGCACCCGTAGCAGTTGCAATTGCTTCGCAGGCACAGGAGCGCAATGCAGGAACTCCTGCCCGGGTATGAGCATGATAACCTTATACTGCGAATGAAGTTTATTACGCTGGACCGTTGATCCGGATCTTTACCGCAAGAAAGCGATTTTAAAAATTATCTTTATACAAAAAACTACTTTAATACGAGAAAGAAGTTTTTTAACGCGAAATTTTATCGCAATAACAATGAAAATTTTGGAATGAACCGAATTGCTTTCTTACTTTAGATAAGCCTCTGTTAAGCCAGCCCAGTAGGCCGCACCGAGCGGTAAAATTTCCTGGTTGAAGATATACTGCGGATGATGCACCATGGGCGTGTCGCCGTTGCCGATCATACAATAGGCGCCTTCTTTTTTTTGAAGCATAAAGGCGAAATCTTCGCTGCCCATAAATGGATGAAGCATGTCATCCACTTTATCATCTCCAAAAACATCACGGGCCACATCCGCTGCCCAGTGTGTATTCGCGGGTGTGTTCACCAATACAGCTCCCGGGATGCCTTCTCTTATTTCGTATTGGCAATTGAAAGCTTCGGCTTGCGCTTTGGTAATGGAACGGATCTTATTCAGCACCATTTCCCGCAGTGCAGGATCCATATTTCGAATGCTTAAACGCAATACAGCGTTTTGCGGTACCACGTTGCCGGCATTTCCGGAAAGGAAAGCGCCAACAGAAACCACCGAATTTTGCCAGGGCGATACGTTGCGGGATACGATGGTTTGCAAAGCCATTACCAGCCCCGAACCGCATACAATAGGATCTATGCCCAGCTCTGGCATAGACCCATGACTACCCTTACCCGTTAATTCAATTTCCCAGTTATCAACAGCCGCCATGGTTTCGCCCTCCCTGAAATACAATTTTCCTGTTTCCAAACCGGGCATATTGTGCATTCCGTAAACAGCGTCTACCGGAAATTTTTCAAATAAGCCATCCTGTATCATTGCAGGGCCTCCTTCCATGGTTTCTTCTGCTGGTTGAAAAATGAGGCGAACCGTGCCGTTGAAATTTTTAGTTTGGGATAAATATTTTGCTGCACCCAACAGCATGGTGGTATGCCCGTCATGACCGCACAGGTGGGCTTTACCTTCCACCTTGCTTTTATATTCCAGGTTATTTACTTCCTGTATGGGAAGCGCATCAAAATCGGCACGCAGCCCGATTGATTTATTACCAGATCCCACCGTCATGGAAGCCACAATTCCTGTTTTACCGATACCTTCAGCAACATCAAAGCCAAAAGACTTTACTTTTTCTGCTATATATTTTGCTGTTTCTGTTTCCTGTAATGCCAGTTCGGGATATTGGTGCATATGGTTCATCCACTCTTTCATTTCGTTATGCAAGGATTTTGTGCCTTGTGCAATGGTTGTTTTCATAATCTGTATTGTTTATTGTTTGAACGGATGGTTCTTATTTTTTCAGCTGAATTTTTGATTACGCCGGCTTTGTTTTCCCTTCACTTTTCGGTATCGTTTTCATGATCGCAACAATGGCCACAATCACCATGAGCAGGTTAAAAAGAAGGGCTATTATGGCCGCCTGGCGAATGGCCACATTATCCTGCCTTCCTGTAAAGCTGATCACATTATCGAGTATGCTCCCGGGGGTATCTACCGAACTTAGTCCAACAAAGATCCCGGCAGAGATAGCTACACCAAAAGCCGCGCCAAGTGAAGACGCCATTTTATAAATTCCGGAACCGGCGCCCGCCTGTGCTTCAGGTAAATTGGAAAGGGCCGCATCGGTAGACGGTGTGGCATAAAATGCCAGTCCCACACCAAACAATGTATAGGAAGCGATAGCCAGAATTTTGTATGTATCTGTCATGAGGTTGGTAGGCAGCAGCAATGCGATGGAGATCCCTACGATGATGCAGCCCCAGATCATGGGTTTCCGCGGTCCAAAACGTTGCAGCAGCTTTTCGCCCGTGCGAATAAAGGCTACAATCGCAATGGCATAGCCCAGGGTAAGAAAGCCCGCCGTTTGTGCAGATAGACCGCCTCCCACTTGCAGCAGCATAAGGGAAACGATGAGCATACCGGCAACGCCGTTAAGCAGGAAGTTGGAAATGGTAGCCCCGGTATAGGTTGAATTTTTAAAAAGTTTGAAATCGATGAATGCTGCTGCTTTGCCGTTTTCGATGCGAAAAAAGGCGATACCAAAAACTACGATCACGGCAATTAAAATGAGCGAGAGCATGCTGGTCCAGCCCAGTTCGCTTCCTTTGCTCACCAATACCTGAAGTGCGATCATAACGATCATAAACGTAAAAATACCGGCGGTATCCAGTTTCTTTTTTTCGCCTGAGGAACTGGCTTTGCTTTCAGGGGTATCTTTGATCATCCACAATCCAATAACCGAGATGAGCGCAGAGGCAAAGAAGATATACCGCCATCCCACATTTTCCGCCATTAGTCCGCCAAAAAGTGCACAAAACCCCGAGCCACCCCAGGAACCCATTGACCAAAGGCTTATGGCTCTCTGGCGGCCGGCACCCTCCCAGTAAGATTTCAGCAATGCCAGGCTTGCAGGCATAATGCAGGCGCCGGATAATCCCTGAAAAATCCTTCCGCTGATAAGCACCGGCGTTGCCATCGCTCCTGCAGGCGTTAAACCTACCAGCAGTGAACCAACAATGCTAAAGACAAATCCGAGCCTGATAATTTTTAACCGGCCCACACGGTCGGCCAGTCCGCCCATTACCACGATGAAAATACCCGAAAACAAGGAAGTGATTGATACTGCAATGTTCATGATGGAGGTCTCCATTTGAAGATCTTTCGCCATATCAACATTAATATTCAGCGTGGTCTGCGCAAATAACCAAAAGGCTAAAACGCCCAGGATGATCCCGAAAAGCAATTTGTCGTTCCCTTTGTACTGTACTGCCTGGTTCATATTATATTTATTAAAGGAGTTGATTGAATGGCTATGCATTATTGACCGGAAGAAAAACATAAAACCCTGGATCGTAAATGCAACAGATCGGCTTCCTCCTCAATCACAAGCGGTAGTGTTAAATTTTTAGGTTATGCCGGAAACATGCAGCTGTACTAAATGTACTTTATTTTGATTAAACAATATAATCAAAGAATAGGCTCCCCAATTCCTGTCAAATGAAAAGAGAATGTTCCTTTGGGACTAAATAAATTAGTTCACAATATTTTTTGAAGAAGCAGGGATATGTTCAATTCTGTCTGTTGTGGCTTTTTAAAATTTCTTTCTTTTATCAGAGCATCCCTTTTGTTTTCAAATTGCTCTCAACCAGTTGCCAGGGCATTTTTGTGGAAGTATATTTCATTTCCCCGGCGTTATGCTCCGCGAGCCGGATAATAGGATTTAGCGTGAAACCTTTGTCATAGCTTTTGTCTAATTGACTTTGCAATATGTAAACATAGAATGAAAATAAATGCTGATTGGCGGCGGCAGGCTTGTGGTATTAGTTGCCGCCATGGTTTTCAATAAAACCGGTTCTTAATTGCTTTAATAATCTGATGTTATCTTCTGCTGTATTATCAAAATATTCGATCATTATATCAGCCATTTTGCTATTTGCCGCATCGGTTGTATTAGCTTTTAATATTCCCTCAAGTCTTGTAAATAGTTTTTCATTTCTACTGGCAATTTTGTGCATTTCCCGCCCCATAACTCTTGCTGCAATATGAATAAGTTCAACACTTTCATCAGAAAACAGGTCGGCATGATTATTCCAGATTTCTTCATCATGCATAGTGAAAAAATTATTCAGGATATCACTAATGTCTTTTATATCATCTCTTCTTGATTCAGGCCGATCATCCCATGCAATTAGCTTTAGAATTACAATACCGGGAAGTGTAGAAAATTTAAAACTATGTTTACCTTCAACTTCAACCACAGGCAAGCCATCCTGATATACTTCATGAAACCCGGGTACATGTACGGTCGTATATCCAGTACCTTCAATAGTCACGCTACCTTCTTCATCTTCAATTGAGCCAAATGGCAGTAAATCCACTTCCATTTTGCTTTTCCATAGCAATACAAATGCATTATTATGTGATGGGTGAAAATCTTCATTCTCTATCAGGTGTTTTTTTAATGCCTCATATTCACCCTTGTTATTTATCAATACAGCAAAATCGATATCACCTGTAGTTCGTCTTGGAGCAATCTTATAAATACCCCGCATCCATACATCTCTTGCCACAGCACCTACCAGGTAAAAATCTATGCCGAACTTTAATAACCCTCTTTCAAGAGCCGACAGCATTTCAGTGATATCAGGATTTTGCCGGAGTTGTTCAAAATTTATCTTGTAGATATTCATCGTACACCTTTTTAGCGGTATCCAGGCATCTTCTATCTCCCGTTATTATCAAATCAGCATACACAAGCAGCGGATTTACAACATTTGTAGTTGCATCATCCTGTTTCCAGAATTGCTTATATGCTTTTACATTTCCTTTTTCATCTGGTACAAGCCTGTAATTTTTTATCAGTTCTGTTCGCGCCTCCATTGTATATAAAGTAAGTTCAGCCGGGCGAAGGTAATTGGTCAGTAAATCACCCCCAGGTTCCCCACCCCACCGGGTTTGATCAGTGGTTAGCGCTAACTGCTGCCAGTTGTCAAAATCATTTTCTTTCAGAAAATGAAAAGCCCCTATTTCCAAAGCAGGTTTTAATCGTTCTCCGTAAGCGGTTATCCATTTTTCCAATAATTCCTTTTTGTCAACCAGTTTGTATTGGGCTTTGTTCAGTTTTTTTAAAAAGCCCATTTCTTTAAGTCCGTTTATAACATAATTTATATTACCCAAAGCTACTTCTGTTTTAGCAGCAATATCTCTGTAAGGAAGATTCACGTCTTCTTCATGCAACAGAAAATGATATATTACTTTTAACCCGGTTTTTGTAAAAGCCCTGTTGGTTTTCTCTTTTGTTTCCTGGGTAGGTTTGTTGACATCAACCCAAAGTAATACTTCATTTTTCTTAAGCCATATATTACCATTTGTTTCAAGGTAGGCTATTTGATTGTCTCTTAACTCCTGTTTTATCTTTGGGAATATTCTGCCGGCAACTACCATCAAATCTCCATACTGTTTAGCCTGCTCAATAAGAACGGGCAGCTGGTGCTGGCGTAATTCTTTTTTTATGGCTGCATTAAACTGTAGCAACTTGCCGTCATATTTTATTTCCACTATGCCATCTAACCCAAGGTTGGTATTTCGCTTCCATTTAGCTTTAATCCCTGTATCCTTTTGCAGGTTTTCCAGCGCAATATGGGCAGTATTATTTTCCATTGTTCACATAATTTAATTGTACACGAAACGTGAACATTATTATTTTGTGAACAAATATATCAATTTTCATGTTATTAACCTTAACTTTCCTCAGACAATTATTAAAGTTTAATAGATTTTTAAACAACTTGGTAAGTTACAACCGATTCATTTTCAATAAAAAGAAGCGATTTTGTTAAAACCTGTTCACAAAAATTGCTTGTTCATGAATAATGAACAGCGGAAATTTGTGAACATTTGGCGCCTGTGGGAAAGAAAAGCTAACCGATAATTCAATTGTTCGTTTACTTACTTTACGGCATTTGCTGCGTATATAGTCATCAAACTGGTAGTCAATATCCTCTTTGGCTTTCTCTTTCTTCGTTGTTTCAATTTTTTGCTCCTTCACAATATTTTCAAATGAAGTGGAGTCAAGCGAAATTGAAAAATGTTGCTTTATGTATGTTGCGATATCTTTTAAATTGTTTTTTGAAGCATAGAGAATCATATCCTCCACTAATCTTTTCAACCTGAATAGTTCATTGTTCATCGCTTCGTAATCTCCAATCGCCGGCGGCAGGAGATTGGAAATACTTCCTTTCTTTTGATTCCAATATTGAGCTGGAATTTTTATGCCGGTGAATAAAATTGGTTTCTGTTTTTGACTGAAACAATAACGAATGAAGATAGAAGAAGTGCCATCAGGATGTACTCTGTTGGTACGGCAAATAACCTTAACTGGAAAGCGCATAGCTAACAATTTTTGTGAACTGGACTCGACAAAACTTGGGTCTACTTCCAGGTTTACTTTTTTAAATTGTTAAGCTGATATAAAGATAGTAAGGTTTGTAAGCGAAGCTTGTTATTAAATATTGAAAATCAATACCTTAAAAGTAAAGTTGAGTAAAATGAAAAAAGGATCATCATTGCTGATGATCCTCTTAAGCGGACCGGACGGGACTCGAACCCGCGACCTCCGCCGTGACAGGGCGGCATTCTAACCAACTGAACTACCGATCCAACTTTCGTTACAACCAATCCCGCAATCGCTGCGCTCTGCGGGACCTTGAAAATCTAAAACTTCTTACGTCGTTTTGATTTTCTACGGCTGAACTACCGATCCTTATATGCAGCTATTGCTACCCGCATTTTTCAGGACGGCAAAGATAGGATTTTTGGCTTCTCCCCAAAAAGTTTTTTAAGAACAGCCTAATTTAGGCTTCCACGCAGGGTTACCTGCTAAAAGCAATATTCCACCATTCCACCATGTCCGTTTCCTTATATGAAATAAGGCTTTTAATGTGGGCGTGGAGTTAAATGAAAACAGCTATCCTCCGTTCGCCACACCTGCCGCAGTATTAAATGGGGCCATTTTTGATGATCCGGCAGTTCAGCAATATATTGCCCGGGAAAGCATTTTACAGCCCAGGGTATGCTTCTCCGGAGCAGGAGAATGTATTTCCTGATATGCGCTCTACGGTATATTGGAATCCGGAAGTAATAACAAACGGGCTGGGAGAAGCCGGTTTTTCATTTTACACATCGGAAAGCAATAGCAGCTACCTGGTCATTGTTCAGGGTACAGACCTGAACGGCGGGATCGGCGTTTTAATGCAACCTTTAATTATTGCAAAAAAGGAGAAAGAAGCAAAAAACAATAGTACCGGCACTGTTGTAAACTTCAAACACAATATGGATTAGTTTAGCTGAAGTTTTTAACTTTACTTACAACTAAATATAATTGTATATGGCCATAAAAGAAACGTTCACCCTGCACGGTGAAAACCTGCTTAAAAAAATAAAGGAACTGATTGCCGAGGGTAATATCAGGAAGATCACCATTGCCGATAAATCCGGAAAGGAATTAGTTAGTTTTCCACTAACCATAGGCGTGGTAGGTGCTTTGCTGGCGCCCGTGTTTGCTGCTATCGGAGCATTGGCGGCTTTGATCGGCGAATGTTCCATTACAGTGGAGCGGGAAGAAACGAAGCCTGGAAATGATGGTGAACCTAAAGAGTAGCCGGATCAAAAAAGAGGCTGTCTGAAAAGTAATATTTTGCCACAAAGTCACTAAGCCACGAAGAAAATAAAACGGGAAGATCAGGACTTTGTGCCCTCGTGTCTTAGTGGCATATCTTCTAAGCCGGTCCTTTTGAGACAGCTTCTTCAAAAATCGGGTATTACCTGTTATTTAAAAAGCTCCTTAAAATCACTCTTAAACTCCTGCCATTCTTTAGCAGCTTTGTCAAGCGCTTTATCCACGTCCTGCTTTGTTGCTTCCCAGGTTTCAGCCGTACTGTTTTTAATTTCGTCTAATTTTTTATCCAGCCCGGCACGGGTTTCCTCCAGTTTTTTCCTTGCTTCCTCACTTTTTTTTGAGCCGTCTTTTTTCAACGATTCTATTTTTTCGTCTATTTCTTTTTTCCGCTCATTGATGGCTGCCGAGGCTTTTTCTTTTTGTTCGTTGAGATAGGTACCAGCGGTATCCGCTTTCATCTCAACGCCTTCTTTAATATTTTCTGCGCCCTCATTTAATTTTTCGTCTGCAGCATCAGTATTGGTATTGTTGCAGGCCATAACTGCTGTTGCGCAAAGCAGGAAAAAGTATTTTTTCATTATTGTGTTTTTAATATTAAAAATGAACAGGGCTGAATGCCTGCTTACCGGTAAAACAAACATCGTTCCAAATAAAATGGTTTGTTCACCTTATGATTTCTCGGTAAGTTGCAAATCAAATTTTTTACCCAGCCTTAAATACCTGAAATGAAGCGCAGCAATTACACAGTGGGGTTAATTATGCTCACTTTTTTCGTGATCTCTTTTCTTACCAATATTACAGGCCCCCTCGTTCCCGATATTATAAAGGGGTTTAACCTGAGCCTCACACTGGTAGCCCTGCTTCCTTTTGCTTTTTTTATTGCCTATGGGGTGATGTCCATTCCATCGGGTATGCTGCTTGAAAAATATAACGAGAAGAAGATGATGACAGCAGCTTTTTCCGTTGCGTTTTTTGGGTCGCTGATCCTTGCGCTTTCGCCCAATTATCTCAGCGCTGTATTATCGTTGTTCTTGATTGGCTGCGGTATGGCCATATTGCAGGTCGTTATTAATCCGCTGCTCCGCACTGCAGGCGGAGAGGAGCACTACGCATTTAATTCCATCCTGGCGCAATTGATCTTTGGGCTTGCGTCATTTGTAAGCCCATTGGTATATTCCGGCATGGTGTCTAAACTCCAGGGGCAGGAAATACCAGGCGGGCTAATGGCCGTGCTGCAGCAGCTTACGCCGGCGAATCTTCCATGGATATCACTCTACTGGCTGTTTGCCATTATTTCATTGGTAATGATCGCTATTATCCTCGTTTCCCGCTTTCCCAAAGTGGAGCTGAGCCAGGATGAAAAAGCAGGTGCCTTCCAAACCTATATTGACCTTTTTAAAAAAAGAGTGGTTATCCTTTACTTCATTGCGCTGTTCTGTTACGTAGGCGCTGAACAGGGTGTGGCTAACTGGATCTCACAGTTCCTGTTTACTTACCACGGATATGATCCGCAAAATACAGGCGCGGAGATCGTGGCTTATTTCTGGGGGCTGATGACGGCGGGCGGCATACTGGGGCTTTTGCTGGTTAAGCTCATGGATAGCCGGAAAGTATTGATCCTCTTTACTGCGCTGGCGCTGGTATGCTTAACGTTAGGGTTATTTGGCCCAGGCAAAGTAGCATTGGTTGCCTTTCCGCTGGTTGGTTTTTTTGCATCGGTAATGTATCCCATTATTTTTTCGCTTGCCTTAAATTCCGTGAAAGAGCATCATGGCTCCTTTGCAGGGATTTTGGTTACCGGTATAGTAGGAGGTGCGGTGGTGCCGCTTATTGTAGGATCGCTGGGCGACATGGCCGGGTTGCGTTATGGTATGTTGTTTATTTATATTCCCGTTGGCTATATCCTGAGTATTGGTTTTTGGGCAAGACCTATTGTTACCAATAAAATCATCACCCGGAAAAAGAAAGCAGCCATTCATTAGCCATACAAAGGAAATATATATGAACCCAAAAGTAATTATTGGTATAGACCTCGGCGCAACGAACATCAGGGGCGGGCTGGTAACCGGGGAGGGAATTACCGGCACGCAGCAAGGGCTATACGCAGTAAAGGAACTGTGGACGAAGTTTTACAGGATATATTTGATATTACCGGTTTGCTGATGAACGGATCCGTGGCGGGCATTGGTATTGGCGTGCCGAGTGTAGTAGATGTGGAAAAAGGTATCGTGTATGATGTGCAATATATTCCCTCCTGGAAAGAAGTGCCTTTGAAGGAAATTATGGAAGAGCGATACGGGATACCTGTTTTTGTGAATAATGATGCCAATTGTTTCGCCCTGGGGGAGTTTTATTTCGGTAAAGGCATTGGCGCCGATCACATGATCGGGCTTACCATCGGAACAGGCATTGGTGCAGGAATAATAATTAACCGGCGTTTATATGCCGGGCCCAACTGTGGCGCCGGAGAGTTTGGTATGGTGGATTACCTGGATCGTTGTTACGAATATTATGGAAGCGGGCAGTTCTTTCAAAATGTGTATCAAACAGATGGGCAGACAGTATTTGAGCGGGCAAAAGCAGGCGATGTACAGGCGCAGCAATGGTATGCCGAAATGGGAACGCATTTGGGCAATGCCATAAAAATGATATTATATACCTATGATCCGCCGCTGATCGTTTTTGGCGGCTCCGTACGGCATGCCTATCCTTATTTTCAGCACACCATGTGGGAACGCATCAACAGCTTTGCCTTTTCAAAATCGCTGCCGCGGTTGCGCATTGAACTGTCTGAGCTGCATAATAGCGGCATACTCGGCGCTGCCGGGCTTTACTATAATGCATTATAGCGCAACAGTATTATCTCCTTTCTTTAATGGCACCTGTAATACTTTATTTCCATAACGGATGGCATGGCTTCCTGCCTTGTCGGCTGTTATAATAAGCCGCGTAAGCTCTCCCGATCGCCAGCTCATGCTAACGGTATAACCGCCTCTTGCACGCAATCCCTTGATGCTTCCGCTAGGCCAGGCAGAAGGCAGGGCAGGTAACAGGTGTATCTCGTTGTTCTGCGACTGCAATAACATTTCGGCAATACCTGCCGCACCACCAAAGTTTCCGTCAATCTGAAATGGCGGATGTGTGCTTAACAGGCTGATCAGTGTGCTTTTTTGCAGGAGGGATTGTACCTGTTCGCCACATTTTTCACCATCCTGCAGGCGGGCATAAAAATTAATGATCCAGGCTTTGCTCCATCCCGTATGTCCGCCACCGTTAGCCAGGCGGCGTTCAATCGTTTTTTTTGCTGCGGCGTATAGTTCCTGCGTTTGCGGCGATATGAGGTTTAGGGGATATAGCCCCAGCAGGTGCGACATGTGGCGATGCCCCGGCTCCACTTCTTCAAAATCTTCTATCCATTCCTGTATCGTACCGTTAGCGCCAATTTTAATGGGAGGAAGCTGCTGTTGTGCCGCTTTAACCCTGCTTACCAAATCCTCATCAGCCTTCAACAACGTGGCAGCATGTATAAAATGATTGAAGAGGCCGTGGATGATCTCTATATCTATGGTGCTGGCGTAGCATAACTGTGAACTTTCCTTCTTGTTGGTACCCGGAACAAAAAAAGCGTTTTCGGGTGAGTGCGAAGGATTCGTAACCAGGTATCCTTCCGGGGAAGGAATTAAGAAATCGAGTACAAATGCTACGGATCCTTTAATAACAGGATAGGCGGTATGGCGGAGGTAAGCGGTATCGCCGGTAAATTCGTAATGCCGGTACAGGGGAAAGGTCATCCAGGGGCCAGCCATAGGCGATACGCCCCAAACACCATCTGCCACACCGGTTCTGCCAAAAGCATCCGTTAAATGGTGCAGCGTCCACCCGCTGGCGTTATACATTTCCTTTGCAGTAGCTGCTCCGGGAACGGTTAGCGCCTGCATAAAATTTGCAAGAGGTATAGTGGTTTCAGAAAGATTACCG
This sequence comes from Agriterribacter sp., assembly GCF_035445465.1. Taxonomy (NCBI): domain Bacteria; kingdom Pseudomonadati; phylum Bacteroidota; class Chitinophagia; order Chitinophagales; family Chitinophagaceae; genus Agriterribacter; species Agriterribacter sp. Next base: position 18,134 of record NZ_DAOMQT010000019.1, on the reverse strand, counting down.
GTTTCCGCAGGCCAATAATTCATTTGCAGGTTAATGTTGGTATGAAAATCGGCATTCCACGGGGCGTTATACAATTCATTCCAGATGCCCTGCAGGTTAGCAGGTAGCTTGCCGGGCTGGCGCGATGAGCCCATCAGCAGGTAACGGCCATACTGGTAGTATAGCACGATGAGCCCACGATCGGTTATTCCGGCTTTAACCTGTTCCAGTCTTTTATCAGTGGGTAATTTATTGTAGGTATCTTCTCCCAGCGTAAAGCTTACCCGGTCAAAAAAAGAGCGGTGATCTTTTACATGCATTTGTTTTAGGGTAGCGGGAGAAAAGCCGGCAGCCTTATTGAGCTTTGTTTTGCAAATAGCTAACGGATCAATAGCAGCATCGAAATTTAATTGATCGAAATTATAATCGGTGGCGCCCGTTACCAGCAGCACAATGTTTTTTGCAGAACTAACGTGGTAACCCGCGGATGAATCAGTCAGGAATGAACTTGCTTTTCCATCGGTATGCATAATCTTCAAAGCGCCTGAAAAGCGCATATGCTTTCCTGCCGGGCCGGCCTCCGGGTCTTCTTCGTCTTCAATTTGCCCGTTAAACCAGGCCATATCTCCTTCACTTTTATATTCGTGGGTATCTTTTTCGCGCGACAGGAAAAATTCCACATCAAAAGGGCGGGCAGCACGGATGCTTACTACAATCACATCCTGCGGAGCTGAAGTGTATACTTCCTGTATTATGGTATTGCCGTCTACAGTATATGTTGTTGCGGCTATGCCGGTATTAAGCGTTAAGTAGCGCTTATATTGCTGCACAGCCCCTTTCCAGGGATAGTTAATAAAGAGGTTGCCGAGTGGCTGGTAAGAGCGCACCCTGGGTGGTGTGCCTACCAGGTACCGGGTTGAAAGATCAAGCGCGTTTTTATATGCCCCGTTAAATAAAGCCTTTTGTATTTGTGGCAAGTGCTCCGCTGCACGGGAATTGTTGTTATTGATTTTGCTGCCGGCCCATATGCTCTCTTCATTGAGTTGAATGCGCTCATGATCATGTTTTCCAAAAACCATGGCGCCTATACGCCCATTGCCGATGGGCAGGGCATCTGTCCATTGTTGTGCAGGGCTGTTATACCACAATTGCAGATCTTGCTGGGCTTTACCGTGGATACAGGAGAACAGGGTTGCAAAAAGCAATATTATTTTGAATACCATGAGCAATGATTTTAGAAACGGCGCAATCCTATTGCCGGTGAAATATTGGGCAATAATATAGTGAAATACGCAAACCACATCACAGATGCCTTTAATTGGTAAGCCAATTTGTAAATTTGCCTAACCCGGTCACTACAGGAACAATGCCATACGTGACCTTTAATGTGTTTTGTAACTGATTGATCGTTGTCATAAGTGATATTTTTTTGTTGTATACCGTTTAGATTCATAAGCAGGAAAAGGGTACAAAATATTTTTTGAAAGGAATTGTAACGTTTTATCGTTTTTCTAATCTAATAAGCAAATGGATCATCTGACTATCTTACCGCCATCCCAGCTTTCCGATACGGAACTGGTAAACAGGGTGCTATCGGGGGAAAAACATTTATTTGAATGGATCATGCGCCGTTATAACCAGCGCCTTTTCCGGGCGGGTATAGCCATACTCGGCGATGATATGGAGGTAGAAGACGCTATGCAAAACGCCTATATAAACGCCTATCAGCATTTGGCCAAGTTTGAGCACAGGGCGTCATTAAGCACCTGGCTGATAAAAATACTGATCAATGAATGCCTGGCGCAAAAAAATAAAAAAGCACATTTTAAGGTTGTCAACATTGAGTATCATCCGGAAAATATGAGCAGTATGAAAACCCCTTCCCATATTTTAATGAACAAGGAAATGGGTATTGCGCTGGAAGCGGCTATTGCTCACCTGCCGGAAAAGTACCGGCTTGTATTTATGCTGAGGGAGATTGAAGCGCTGCCGGTAAAAGAAACCGGGGATATACTTGGAATAGAAGAAGCCAATGTAAAAGTACGGCTCAACCGCGCGAAAGCTATGCTGCGCCGGAGCCTTGGTGATGATATGAAAGCGCATGTATACACATTTCATCTTACCCGTTGCGACCGCTTAGTAAATTATGTATTGAATTGTATTGCATAGCAGTTCCCTTCCGGAACCCTATGGAATCTGAAGCAAAATGCTTAATCAATTAAATTGTTCTTCACTGCAAAAAATACCAGTCCTGCGGTATTCTTTACGTTATATCTTTCCATCAGCCTGTCTTTGATGGCTTCTACCGTACGGGGGCTGATCTCCATTTTTTGTGCGATTTCTGTAGCGGTAAATTCCATGCACAGCAGCCGGAGCACTTCTCTTTCCTTGTCGCTTATAACCACTTCATTAGTTAATGAAGGAATGGATTTTGTGCGGGCATGCGATTTTTTTAAGAGTACCTTATTCACGAAGTTGTTGAGGTAGTAACCCCGCGCCATTACTTCCACGATTGCCTTTTTAATTTCAGCCGGGTCGGCGCTTTTGAGCAGGTAACCGTTGGCGCCGTTTTCCATAAGATGCGATACAAATCTTTCGTCTTCATACATGGTAAGCACAATAACGTGAAGATGGGGGTATTGTTTGCCAATCGTTTTTGTGGCTTCTATGCCGTCTTTTACCGGCATACGCAGGTCCATGAGCACCACGTCGGGTTCAGCGGCGGGTAAGCCCATCAGCAGTTCTTCACCGTTCTCGGCCTCAAGCACAAATTTAATATTGGTATACTGCCGTAGCGAAAGGATTACACCTTTGCGGAATATTTTGTGGTCATCGGCAATGGCAACTTTAATAATACTCATAGCTTCGGTTGGTTTTTAACGATATAGGATGAATGCTAAGTTATCATTTCATATTCTTCAACGGGAACTTCCAGTGTAACTTTGTAATAGGTTTGCGACATGTCTTTTTCGAAATCAATCTTGGCATGCAATACCCTGGCGCGGCTTTGAATGTTTTTTAACCCCAATCCTAAAGCGCTCTTGTTGAGCCTTTCCACATCCGCCTGGGTGATGCCTCTCCCATCATGATGCAGGCGGATAAAAAACCTGTCTTCATTATAATTTTGTGTAACGTGGATAAAGCTGGCGTTGCTATGCTTTAAAATATTATTGACCAGCTCCTGTATAACCCTGAATACCAGCAGCTCCTGTTCAGGTCTCAATCTTTGGCGGTAATCATGGAACCGGCTGCTGGCGTTCATGCTGCCGGAACCGCTGATCTTTTGGAAGAGATCATTTACCGCGGATTCTAATCCGAAGTTCTTTAGCGTAGGCGGCATCAGGCTGTGTGAAATATTCCGGATAAGCTGTATGGTATCGTCAATGATCTGCTTGGCGTTGTAAATGGCCTGCAGCTGGGTGCTGATATCCTGCTTAACAAGGTTTTCATTTAAATATAAGCGGGCAGTAGCCAGCAAAGGCCCGGCATCATCGTGCAGGTCGGCGGCTATTCTTTGTCTTTCTTCTTCCTGCCACCTGATAGAAGCGTTCAGCAGAATTTTCTGCTGCTCTTCTTCCATCTCCTTCAACTGCAGCTGGTAGCGGATAACCCGGCGCTGGTGAAAGATAATAAAAAGCACCAAACCTATCGCCAAGGCCAGCATTCCCATAGTGCCGAAAAAAAGCACACCGGAGATATTCAACGGGCTGGATTGGTTTGTGATCTGCAGAAGTATCATTGGTTAATCAACGTGGGTTTGGGAATAAAATTATTTTACTTTTTTTTAGTTATTGAAGAAGGCGATTTAATGGTTGTATCCTTTATTAGCATAGCAAACCCGAAAAGCAGGTTTTTAATAATGTACAATGTATCATGAATAAGATCGTATTCGCTTATAAATTGATCTTCTTTCATGTGGCTTTGCGCATAAATGAAGGGAAAAAACGTACCTGCAAAATAGATAATCAAGGCTACGACCACCCAAAAAACAGGAGAAGAATACAGGAAAAGCGAAGTAGGATCACTTACCCTTTCAAAAAGGTAGAAAATGCAATAAATAAGAAATGTCAGTGAAGTAATGCCTGAAGGCACGGAGTCAAAAGAGTTATTTGCGGTGCTAAACAGGTCATAGAGCAAATAGAGCCCGATCAATATGGTTATGACAACGATTCCCTTCTTAAAGGCCCTGGAAACTATTATATTAAAAAAAAGCAGGGAAAACAGGCTGTACTCAAATATGGTGGTTATCCGGCCAATTAAGAAAGTATACTCCCTTGCCTGCCGGTTGGAGAGAACAAAAAAATTAATAAATGCGCTAAAAACCACTATATAAAAAGCTACCCTTAATCCTATATTTTTCTTTGACCTTGCAAAAAAAATGAAAAGAATTAAGGGTAGCAGATCAGATAAAACGGCAATATTGCGTAAAACAGTTGTTATAATGGTATGTTTTTCCAAATATAACAACTATAGCGGGAAATTAAAAACTCCATTCGAACCAGCCATCTCCCGGTTTTTGGGGGGAGAACTTGTTGGCTACCATACCAATTTCTTTAGAAAGGGTGCCATTGTCATTTACAGCGGTATATTCCAGGATGGCTTTACCGCGTTTATCAACGCCTACAAAAACATAGGTTTGCTCACCTTTGGCGTTAAGCGCTTTATACATGTTTATGCCAATGCAGTCGGGCTGGGCAAGTATTTTTTCAATAACAGTGCGGCCTACAAAATGCGCTTTGTTTTCGCCAAAGCGGTCGTAATAATCTTTTACCATTTTGGCTCCCAGTTCAATACCAATGTGTTCGCCAATGTTTTCGTGTAAGCGCTGGCCTTGTTGTACCAGAACATCATTTTTTGTCATAGTTGTAAAGTTTTTGTGGTTTGAGCGTATTAAGGATTGATGTATGTCAAAAATGATCGCTAATCATCAGATTTACAAGAGCTTAAAACGGGATAAAAACTGTCTTTGGGGCTGTAATACAGGAAGGGACTGCATTTTAAGGGGATAGCAGGCACAGGGTATGAGATAAAATAAGGTAAATTTACTTTTGGAAATTCGTATTTTTACTATATTTTTAAACGTAAGATTTCCTGTTGGAAGACAGCACTGGCTTAAGCCTGCCTTTCGAAATGGGAAAAAGAGAGTTTACTTCTGTATAACAATATGTTATGTAGCAGAAGTAAAAAGCAAGTAAAGTTACTGGAAAGAGGTTAATGGATTTGAAACGGGGAATGAATTATTTTCTTTCAGGGAAATGAAAGTTGATTGACATTGGATTTTGCTTTCAGTTCTTCACAGACATTGGAATGAATTATTGGACGGTTTCAGGACATTGGATTCAATTTGAGGTTGCTGAATCCCCGCCAATCAACTTCAAAACAAATGTAAGGTGGCCACTTTTCTCTGTCAAGAGCAGTTTTGCCCTTTTTGTTTCTTTCAGTAAATACTTAATGTTTGATTGTTATACTTATATTAGGTTACGTGTAGTTAATGCAGATATCCGTATTTTAACCAAGGGGTATTACTATAGTATAATTCTTGTGATTTACGAAGTTTGCAAGTAATTTAATTAAGTATCAGGCGTTAATAAAAAGTAACTTATACCAATTTAATATCCAATGACAGCAACCAGCAATTATGAGATTAAAGTAGCGATCGCCGATGATCATAAAATTTTCAGGGATGGCATCAAAATGGCAATGGGGGGAAAGGATTATCTTAAGATAATTTGGGAAGCAGAGAATGGAAAGGACCTGATGCACAAAATGAAAATAAAACTGCCGGATGTGTTACTCATGGATATTAGAATGCCTGAAATGGATGGCGTAAATGCTATTTCGCTGATCAGGAAAGAGTATGAAGCCATAAGAATTATTGTGCTTACCATGTATGATGACCAGGAAATGATCTCTAAAATGATGGAGATGGGAGCCAATGCCTATCTTACCAAAACTACCGACCCGGAAGAGATATATAATGCCATATTAACCTGCATGAATGATGATTTTTACTTTAATGATCTTGTGAACAAAGCCGTTCTCCTAAAGTTGCAGCATAAAAAACAGATCAAACAGTATTATCCGAACCCGGTTAAATTCAATGAAAAAGAGCTGAAAATATTAAAACTGATCTCGGAAGATAAAACAACAGAAGAAATATCTAAAGAGGTATATCTCAGTCCGCGTACCATAGAAACCGTAAGGCAAAACATGAAAACAAAAGTAGGAGCCAGAACCATAGCAGGTTTGGTAGTGTATGGCATGCGCAACAGGCTGATTGACTGAGGTTGTAAAAAGCAATTGATAAATGCGGTACAGTAAATTTACGGTCGCGATAATCAGGTATTTATACAATCGTAATTTCCCCATTTTGTTATAAAATTGCAGATATTACCTGTATCTGAACATTTTAAAGAAAGCAGTAAAGAAATATTTAATGAAAACCCAGGATCCCGGAACCAGCCTCAAAGTAATTATAGCCGATGACCACGTACTGTTCAGAGCCGGCGTAAAAACAGCGCTTAGTCTTAAAAAAGACATCCGTATAATAGGTGAAGCAGATAATGGCCAGCAGCTATTACATCTGCTGAAGCATCTTGAACCCGATGTTATTTTGCTTGATATTCAAATGCCTGTAATGGATGGTATTACCGCGCTCCCTGAAATAAAAAAACTTTACCCCGGTATCAGGATCATCATGCTTACCATGCATAATGATCATTCCATGATCTCCAGGCTCATGGAACTGGGCGCTAACGCCTATCTTACAAAAAATTCAGATTCTGAGGTCATTTACGAGGCCATCAGAACCTGCTATACCAATGAATATTATTTTAATGACCTCACCAACAAAGCACTGCTCGATGGGCTGCGCACCAAGCGTAGTGCAGATACCTTTTCTTCTGCAGAGGTGAAGTTAAGCGACAAGGAAAAACATATTTTAAAATTAATGTGCGATGAAAAAAGCACAAAGGAGATCGCCGATATGGTAGATCTCAGCCCCCGCACCGTGGAAGCCATACGAGATAAGCTCAAATCTAAAACCGGCGTAAAATCTATGGCCGGACTGGTGATGTATGCTGTTAAGTCAGGTATCATTGAGAATAAGTAATTTTATCTTATATTTTTTGATGCTTACTTAATTGCTTTCTGCTATGCCGGGTTATTTTGTACATAATGGTCAGCTTTTTCGGGAAGGAAAAGCCGTTATTTCTCCCGATAACCGCTCGTTCCGCTACGGCGACGGGCTGTTTGAAACCATGCGCGTTATTAATGGTAATATTTTACTGAAGGCCTTACATTTTGAAAGATTACTGCGCGGCATGAAACTGCTGCAATTTGATATTCCCGAATTTTTTACGGCTGCCCAGCTGGAAGAGGATATTGTATCGTTGTGTAAAAAGAACAGGATAGCGGATAAAGCGGTTATTAGGCTGGTGGTATTCAGAAGCGATGGCGGGCTGTATGACCTCGAAGATATGCGGCCCAATTATATCATACAGGGTATGGCCTTACAGCAATATCCTGTAACACCGGGTGGTGATGGCGGTCTTGTTATAGATATTTACCCGGACGCCTCAAAAGCCTGTAATGTTTTTTCGGAGGTGAAGTCCAATAACTTTTTGCTGTATGTAATGGCGGCTATGTATGCGCGGCAAAACGGGCTGGGCGATTGCCTGATCCTGAACCAATACGGGCGCATTGCTGATGCAACCATAGCCAATGTTTTTTGGATCAAAAAAAAGGTGATACATACTCCACCCTTAGAAGAGGGTGGTATAGCGGGTGTTACACGCAGGTTCCTTTTGGAGCAGCTTCCTGCAGCCGGGTACACCGTTAATGAACAACCGTTAACGCTTGACGATATTTTGGATGCAGATGAAATATTTCTCACCAATGCGGTTAGGGGTATACGTGCTGTTGGCAAATGCAGAGACCGCAGTTATTCATCTTCGCTTACAAAAGAAATTCACAGTTGGCTGATGGATAAGTGGAAATAGGGAATAATATTAGGCTGCTGAGGGCTGCTCCTTACCGTTAGCCGCATAGCTTTTGTATTCCTTCATCCAGTGCCATAATCCGAATGAAGCAATTAAAGTGAAGATGAAATATTCTATACTGTAAAATTTCACCCCTTTTATGAAATACAGGCAGGTGGCCACAATATCCACCACTATCCATATCACCCAGCATTCAATCTTTTTTTGTATCATGTAAAAAGTAGTTACAATGCTCATTACCATAATAAAAGAGTCAATGTAGGGGTAGGCGCTGGGCAATGCAAAAACAACGGGGAACCAATGATGCAGGTTGCTGGCCGATTTGCCCAGTATAAAAGTACCGGCAATACCAATGGTAATGGTTAGCCACAGCTGGCCTTTTTTCATGTAACTGACTTTTAGCTCCTGCCTGCTGTCTGCTTCGCCCGGCCGGGGATGAGCCCAGCGCCACCAGCCTATAATATTGGTTACAAAAAAGAAGGCCTGTAAAAACATATCCGGGTAAAGCTGAATCTGGTAATACAGTATAAAAGCCAGTACAACATTCACAATGCCTGCAGGCCAGCTCCATATATTGGCTTTTGCCGAAAGCCATACCGCCAGCAATCCAAAAAGCACTCCAAAGAATTCAATATAGCTCATGGCGTATCCCAGTATGTTGAAGAACTCGGTATGGACGCTGAAAAAATAGTTCACTAAAAAGCTGTTTAAAATTAGTTTTTAATATAGCCACTGACTTGTTTCTTGCCGCGAATGTCACAAATGGGGAGGAATTATTCGTGGAAATTAGTGTGATTCCTGTCCGTCCGGCAGGCGGGCGTGGCTAAAGAGACTGTATAAAGATATCATTTATCATTCCCGCTGCCTTTTTCCCCTGTTCATTTATTTCAATGAATCGCTTTACCGCTTTCCTTCCGTCTGCTCCCAGGTTTATGGAATACTGATTTACATACAAATCAATGTGCCGGCGCATCACTTCCTCCTCCATTTCCTGCGCATGCTGCACAACATAAGGAGGAAGCAAAGGGTAATTGCCAAATGCGTATTCAACGCTTTGCCTTATCAGTGCGTTGAGCTTTGATTGTATTTCCGGGCTAAAGCTCCGGCGCGTTACAATGCCTCCTAACGGTATAGGGTAACCGGTTCGCTTTTCCCAGTAATCGCCCAGGTCCATCAGTTTAAACAATCCTCTTTTTTGATAGGTGAACCGGTTTTCATGAATAATTACGCCGGCGGTATGGCCTGCCGCAGCCGGCGCATGCAGCAAAAAATCTTCGATTTCATTAAAAACTTTAAATATTTTTTTCTTTGCATTGGGGAAGGCTAATGAAAAGAGCAAATGAGCGGTAGTGTTTTCTCCGGGAATAGCTATTGTATAGTCGTTCATGTTTGGGATATCGCTGCCGGGTTGCGCGGGTTGACCGGATATGAGCAGCGGGCCAACCCCTTTTCCCAGGGCGCCGCCACTTTGCAGCACAACATAATGCTGCAGCATCAGGGGCAATGCCCCGCAGCTCACTTTACTTACATCTAATTTGCCTTCTATAGCCCATTCGTTAAGGGTTTGCACATCTTCCAGCACCACTTCAAAAGACAATCCTTTGGTATCCATTTTGCCATTGACCAGCGCGTCAAAAATAAAAGTATCGTTAGGGCATGGCGAAAATCCAAGTGTAAGTTTCATGTTTTAAGGAGTTGTTTAAATAGCCTTTAGTCCTGGTTCAGGAACTGGTGCATGACCACAATCAGTTCCCGGTTTAAATGATCAATGGCTTCCTGCATCCGCCATTTTGTTTTATCCCTTTCACCCACGAAATTGGAAACGGCTCTCAGCTGGATGAAAGGAACGGCTTCCTGCAGGCAAACATAATGCAAAGCAGCGCCTTCCATGGATTCAATTACTGCACCATACTTTTCTATAAGCTGCTGCATCCTGGCGGCGCCGGTGGTTATTTCATTAATGCTTACGCCTCTTACCGCGGGCAGCTTTATTCTTTCCATAAGCTGCCGGTGCGGGTTTGTCAGCATCCTTCCCGAAAAAGGAAATATATTTTCTTCAGCCAGGTTCAGATCAAAAATATCGCTGAATTCGCCGCCTTCTTCCACACCCAGATCTCCCATCACCTCTTCGCGGATCATAACAACAGCACCCGGCGGATAAAAAGGATGCAGGCTGCCTCCTATGCCTGCCTGAATAACGATATGGGGCCGGTTTGCGCTTATGTATTTGGTAAGCGCGTAAATGGTATTAACCATTCCTGCGCCTGTTATCAGCACATGGGTATTGCAGTTTTTACGATAATACATTTTTTCGGCGAGATACTCCCTGGTCGTTTGAATTTCACCGGGAGTGGCTGCCGTTAACAGGATGTTCATGATACAAATGTCTGTATTTCGGTTATGATATGACGCCAGTACACTGGGTTTTTACCGGGCTTCCCTGTTAAATCCTAACTTTGCCAAAATTTTTCAGGTATGGTGTACCTCACCCGTGTGGAACATTTTAATGCGGCGCATAAATTATTTAACCCCCAATGGAGCAGGGAAAAGAACGAAGCGGTGTTTGGCAAATGTGCCAACGAGAACTGGCATGGCCACAATTATGAATTGTATGTAACCATTAAGGGAGCGCCCGATCCGGATACCGGTTTTGTGCTGGACGTAAAAAAATTAAGCGGGATCATAAAAGCGCATGTGCTGGAAAAAGTAGATCATCTTAACCTGAACGAAGATGTGGATTTTATGCGTGGCAAAATGTGTTCAACAGAAAATCTGGCAGTAGCCATATGGGAGCAGCTTGAGGCGTTTCTTCCGCACGAAGTGCAATTGCATGCTGTAAAGCTGTACGAAACCCCAAGCATTTTCGTGGAGTATTATGGCAGATAAACCGGTGATGTATCATCATTTGAACGATATATGTATTTTTGACGGGAATGAATAGAAAATATGAATAAAAAAGTAGCGGTTTTCAGGAGAGAGCGTTTTAACGCAGCTCACCGGTTATATAATCCCCGGTGGGATGATGCTACCAACTTTCGCGTGTTTGGCAAATGCAGCAACCCGCATTATCACGGGCATAATTATGAACTGGAGGTAAAGGTAACCGGTGAGCCACAGGCAGATACCGGGTTTGTAATGGATATGAAGGTTTTATCAGACCTGGTTCAGCAACATGTGGTGGAGCGCTTTGATCATAAAAACCTGAATCTCGACACGGCAGAATTTAAAGAACTTAACCCAACAGCAGAGCATATTGCTATGGTCATATATGACCTGCTGCGGCCCCATATTAATAAGGCACACGACATGCAGGTACGGTTGTATGAAACACCCAGGAACTTTGTAGAATACCCGGCCTGATGTACAAACCATTCTCAGTTTTTATACTTTTCAAATTCTCAAATTGATATATGGCATATAAAAAGGTAGAGCAATACGATGAAGCGTCCACTTTGTTGCTAACGGAAAACTATACTAAAACACTCAGGCTGCTGGGAGAAAACCCCGAAAGAGAAGGATTGCTGAAAACGCCAGAACGCATGGCAAAAGCGATCCAGTATCTTACGCAGGGCTATAATATGAGCGCCGAAAACATCCTGAATTCGGCCAAGTTTCATGAACCGATGAGCGAAATGATCATTGTAAAAGATATTGAGCTATACAGCATGTGCGAACATCATATGCTGCCTTTTTTTGGTAAGGCGCATGTGGCGTATATTCCAAACGGCTGGATAACCGGCTTAAGTAAAATTGCCCGTGTGGTAGATGTATACGCCCGCCGCCTGCAGGTGCAGGAAAGGCTGACCACGGAGATATTAGATGCTATTAAAAACACACTACAACCCTTAGGTGTTGCCGTGGTTATTGAGGCCTCTCACTTATGTATGATGATGAGAGGCGTGCAAAAGCAAAATTCCGTAACCACTACCTCCGCCTTTTTTGGCGAGTTTGAGAAGGGCGAAACCCGCAGTGAATTTATCAGGCTGATAGGTTCTTCATTGCATTAGTTATTATAATTACGCAAACGAAAAATACCGGGTATCTTTTTGTACCCTGGCGGCATACATTTAAATTTCAGATTTCAAATTCCAATGAAACAGGTTGTTATTTTTTTTAGCCTTATGATGACGGGGGTCTTTTATGTTGAGGCGCAGGATAAGGAGGTGTATATGTTTAGCTATTTTAAAAATAATGGCGAAGATGGCCTGCACCTGGCATATAGTAAGGATGGGTATACTTTTACTGCGCTTAAGCAGGATAGCTCTTTTTTAACACCACGGGTTGGAAAGGATAAGCTCATGCGCGACCCCTGTATTATACGCGGGGCGGATGGGCGGTTTCACATGGTATGGACGGTAAGCTGGGGCGAGCGGGGAATAGGGTATGCTTCATCGCCCGACCTGGTGCATTGGAGTGAGCAGCGTTACCTGCCTGTAATGCAGCATGAGCCCGGTGCGCTGAACTGCTGGGCGCCGGAGCTTACTTATGATAGTAAGAAGAAGCAATACATGATTTACTGGGCAACTACTATACCCGGTCGTTTCCCGGCAACAGATACTACGGGCGATGGAAATTATAATCACCGGATGTATTATACAACTACAGAAGATTTTGAGCAGTTTTCACCCCCGGAAATATTGTACGATAAAGGCTTCAATATAATTGATGCAACCATTCAGCCCCGGGGTAAAAAATTTTTCATGTTCCTGAAAGATGAAACCAAAAAGCCTGTGCCGCAAAAAAATATCCGCATTGCCGTAAGTAATCGTATCGGTTCAGGGTATAGTGTGCCGTCGAAGCCCATTACAGGAAGTTACTGGGCCGAAGGTCCAACAGCTATTTTAATTAAAGGAAAGTGGTTTGTATATTTCGACAAATATGCCGATCACCGGTATGGAGCGGTAGTTTCATCCAACCTCAAGCAATGGACGGATATTTCCGGTAAAATTTCTTTTCCGGCAGGGGCACGGCATGGTACGGTATTTAGCATAACAGAAAAGGAGTTTCAATCTTTCTTCAGGCAATAATATATTTGATCGGTACTATTATGGAGCAAGTAGCGTATCGTCTGTGAAATCCCTTTATTTTTGGAAAATAAAATGATTACGATCCTGCCAGGCATATTTTTTAGCCGGTTAAACCAATAAAATATTTCTAAATGAAACACGCATATGTATTTCCCGGACAAGGTTCGCAATTTGCCGGAATGGGTAAGGAACTGTATGAAACCAGCAGCACGGCAAAAGCTTTGTTTGAAAGCGCCAATGATATAGCCGGTTTTCGTATTTCCGATACTATGTTCCATGGTACAGATGAAGACCTGAAGCAAACCAAAGTAACCCAGCCGGCGGTGTTCCTGCACTCGGCAATCCGGTTTATAACACTGGAGGCGGTTGTTCCCGATATGGTTGCGGGCCATTCACTGGGCGAATTTTCTGCACTGGTGGCCAATAAAACCCTGGCATTTGAAGACGCGCTGAAATTAGTGATCGTTCGGGCGCAGGCCATGCAAAAAGCGTGTGAGCTACAGCCTTCCGCTATGGCCGCAGTGCTGGCATTAGATGACGCGAAGGTAGAGGAAATATGCGCTGCCATTCAGCAGGAAACAGGAGAGATTGTAGTGCCGGCCAATTACAACTGCCCCGGACAATTAGTAATAAGCGGATCGGTAAAAGGAATTGAAATAGCCTGCCAGCGCATGAAGGAAGCAGGCGCTAAACGGGCATTACCGCTGCCGGTGGGCGGCGCGTTTCACTCACCCTTAATGGAGCCCGCCAAAGCGGAACTGGCAGCGGCTATTGAAGCTACGGCTTTCAGCATTCCTTCCTGCCCAGTATACCAGAATGTAACGGGGTTGCCCGTTACGGATCCCGCGGTAATAAAAAAGAACCTGGTAGCGCAGTTAACCGGCGCGGTTAGATGGACACAGAGCATACAAAAAATGATAGCCGATGGCGCCACACGGTTTACCGAAGTGGGCCCGGGAAAAGTATTACAGGGGTTGATTGTAAAAATTGATAAAACGGCTGTGGTGGAAGGAGCAAACTAAGCTGCCTGGAAAAAAGTAAAGCTGCAACTGATTGGCGGAAGCTTTTGGAACTGACTTTAATCATGTAATTACCGGAAACTGATATAAGATCGTCACTAAACTGTAAAAAATAAAATAATAAAAGTATTTAATTACTTTTATTATAAAAAGGTTTAGCTTTGCGCTATAATTAAAACTTAAAAGCGCACAGATATGGACACGATCACAGAAAACATACTCAACGTAACCTTACTGGAACCCCGGCAAAAGCATCCTACCATTTTTGCCCGGTTCGATGACCTGGAAGAAGGGGAAAGTCTTACCATTCATAACGACCACGATCCCAAGCCGCTCTATTACCAGTTGCTGGGGGAAAGAGGTAATATCTTTATATGGGAATACCTTGAAGAGGGCCCGCAATCATGGAAGGTTCGCATCAGTAAACGTATTACGGGTGAAAATGAAGAGACCCTTGGAGCTATTGCCGCTAAAGATCTGCGTAAGGCCGAAGTATTTAAGAAGTATGGATTAGACTTTTGTTGTGGCGGTAAAAAAACAGTAAAAGAAGCCTGTGCGGAGAAAGGAATTGATGTAACTAAAGTAGAGAAGGAGCTGCAGCAGGCCGATAAGAACCCTTCTGTGCGCCCTTTACCATACAATGACTGGAGCCTTGATTTCCTGGCAGATTATATCGTAAACACGCACCATAGCTATGTACGTAAAACATTACCCGATATAAAAGGGTATGCTTTAAAGGTAGCACAGGTGCATGGCGCACAGCACCCGGAGCTCATCCCCATTCAGCAACTCGTAGAAGAAGTGAATAAAGAACTGAGTGAACATCTGGTGAAGGAGGAGAAAATATTATTCCCTTTCATTAAGGAGCTGGTAATGGCAAAAGACAGGAGCCAGTCGCCGCGTGCGGTGCAGTTTGGCAGTGTACAAAATCCCATACATATGATGGAGGCTGAACATGAAACGGCCGGCAAATGCCTGGAAGAGATCAGAACGCTGAGCAATAATTACACTTTGCCTGAAGATGCCTGTGCCAGTTACAGCCTGCTGTTTAAGATGCTGAACGATTTTGAAGAAGACCTACATATTCATGTTCATCTTGAAAATAATATCCTGTTTCCAAAAGCGATAGCACTGGAGAAGCAGTTGAACCCATGAAGCGCCCTAACCCTAACCAAAGCCGCCATCAGACCATTGTCGCGTTTCCCAGCCTGATATTGTTTAGTTATTCTATGGAAGATGTGGCAGGGTCTGAACGGCCGGCGATTCCCAGAACGATAAGCATGCGTAAATAAATGGTTGTACCTGAGCATGGCAAAATAAGCCAGAACCAACGCGTATGAGCGAATAATTTTTGAGACGTCATTAAAAGATGATATCATGGAAATTCCTGGCAAGTTATCAACACAGCAGAGAGTGGTAATAGTAGGAGCAGGCTTTGCAGGCCTTACCCTGGCAAAAAAATTATCGCCTGCATACTTTCAGGTGATACTGATTGATAAGAATAATTATCACCAGTTTCAGCCCTTGCTTTACCAGGTGGCTACGGCTGGCGTGGAACCTAATAGCATTAGTTTTCCGCTGCGTAAAGTATTTCAAAAAAAGAAAAATGTATTTATCCGCATCGCCGAGGTTATAGCTGTTCATCCAGGCGATAAAAAAATATCTACTTCAACAGGAGAGTTGGATTATGATTTTCTGGTATTGGCCCATGGAGCTGCTACCAATTATTTTGGTATGCCGGATATAGCCCAAAATGCCTTTTCCATGAAATCGGTATCTGAGGCATTGCTTTTGCGCAATACCCTGTTGCAAAACTATGAGCAGGCGCTCATTACCGGAAACAAAAAAGAAAAAGCAGCGTTGTTAAATATTGTGATTGTTGGAGGTGGCCCAACCGGGGTTGAGCTGGCAGGAGCCATAGCCGAAATGAAAACACAGATTTTACCCCGCGACTATCCTGAGCTGAACTTTAATAACATGAATATTCATCTTATTGAAGCTGCTCCGCGATTATTAAATGGAATGAGCGGGAAATCTGCCGCCAGGGTTAAATCCTATCTTAAAACGCTCAGGGTTAAAGTGCATAACGGTATTTCGGTAAAAAGTTATGACGGCTATGCGGTAACATTAAGCAACCACACCACTTTATACAGTCATTGCCTCATTTGGGCGGCAGGCATAAAAGGCAAACCGTTAAAAGGAGTGCCTGCCGAAAATGTACTGTCTAACCATAGTATTGAAGTTGATGAATTTAACCGGTTAAAAGGCCACCGGCATATCTTTGCGCTGGGCGATGTGGCAAGGATGCAAACAAAAGCAACCCCCAAAGGATATCCCCAGGTTGCTCCTGTAGCGATGCAGCAGGCTGTGCAACTGGCCGCCAATTTACAAAGACTGATTCGTCAAAAAGGAATGAGACCTTTTACGTACAGGGACAAGGGAGCCATGGCTATTGTGGGAAGGAACCGTGCTGTAGCGGAAGCGGCAGGAATAAAGCTAAGCGGCTTTGTGGCATGGATGGCCTGGCTGATGGTACACCTGATGTCTATTATCGGTGTTAAGAACCGCTTGTTGATATTAGTAAACTGGATGTGGGAATATATTACCTACGACCAGTCGTTAAGGCTGATCATCAGGTCTTCAGAAAGAAAAAATAAAAGTACAACCAATAAAATCAATGATAATGAAAAAACCACTAATGATTTTAATGCTCACCGGTCTCTTGTGGGCGTGTAATTCAAACGCTTCTCCTGATAGGGAAACGGTTGTGGAGTCTAACGATCATGCACATGAAACCATACTAGCGTTGAATAACGGGCAAAAATGGGAGGCGGATACACCTACAAATGAAAATGTTGAGGCTATCCGCTCAATCGCTCAAAGCTTTGCCGTGAAGCCACATACCGCAATAACAGATTACCATGTATTGGGTTCCGGTTTGCAGAAAGGATTAAACAAAATGATACAGGAATGCAAAATGAGTGGTCCCGATCACGATGCATTGCACCAGTGGTTTGAGCCAATACTGAAGGATGTAAATGAATTGAAGAAAGTCGAAGCTATTGCATCTGCTGAAAAAATATTTCATGCTATTAATGAAAGGCTGGATTTGTATACTCAATATTTTGAATGATGATGATCAATGCCGGTACAAGAATCGCTGCTATTTTAAAGCAGAGCCCTGCAGCGCTGGATGCCATCATAGCGGTTAGCCCGAAATTTGAAAAATTGCGTAATCCCATATTGCGTAAGGTAATGGCGGGCAGAACCAGCCTGGCCATGGCGGCTAAGGTAGGAGGATGTACGGTGGAAGATTTTTTTATGAAGCTTAAACCTTTGGGGTTTGAAACAGATACGGTAACCATTGTAGAAGAAGAAGTGAAAAAGCCATTACCGGCATTTATTAGTACGCTGAAAAAAGAACAGCTCATTGAGCTGGATGTTCGCCCGGTTATCGCTTCGGGAAAAGATCCGCTGAGCATTATTGTTCAGAAAGTAAAAACGATACAGCCGGGGCAGGTGTTAAAGATCATTAATAGCTTTGAGCCAACGCCTTTGATGGCTTTATTGGAAAAGCAGGGTTTTGTTTCTTATGCCGATACGATTAAAGAAGACTGGGTAGAGACTTATTTTTACAAAACCCGTACTGTTGAAACGCCTGTTAAGGATGCGCCTGCCGGCAGCAGTGAAGGATGGGATATGGTATTGGAACAATTTGAAGATCGCATAAAAACTATTGATGTGCGCCACCTGGAGATGCCGGGGCCAATGATAACCATATTAGCATCGCTGGAAACCCTGCCTGCAGATACAGCATTGTACGTTTATCATAAACGTATTCCGGTTTTTTTGCTACCCGAACTGGCCGATAGAAAATTTGGCTACCGTATAAAAGAAATTAGTGACGGAGAAGTACATCTTTTAATATTTAAAGACTAATATGTTTGGCGCATCCATGAGTACAGATCCGGTTAAAACTACTTCATATAAAGTGGTACTGCCTTTCTATGCTTATGCTTCCATTGCTTTTTTTGCGGCCACCCTACTTTTGCTTTTTTCGGCGCCGGCATTTGGCCGGCATTATTTTCATCCGCATGTAATAGCTATTA